>NZ_JBIMPP010000005.1:0-211526 GCF_043906805.1 Actinomadura sp. SCN-SB
AAAAAGCTCGTGCTTGCCAAAAAAACTACCTAGCGTGGCGGCGCAGGGCTTGGAGGTCGTGGACGATGACGCGGCGGCGGCCGGTTTCGATCCAGCCGTGGCGGCGGAGGGTGCCGAGGGCTTTGCTGACGGCTTCGCGGGAGGCGCCGACCCAGCCGGCGAGTTCTTCCTGCGTGAGGTGGAGGGTGATCCGGACGCTGTTGCCGTCGTCGGGTTTGGTGTCGCCGGGGCGGGGTGGCCTGGTGGGGCCGTTGGGGCGGGTGGCGGCACGTCCGCGGCCTTGTTCGTAGGGTACGCCGAAGCGTTCGGCCAGTTCGACGAGCCGTTGCGCGACGCGTCCCGTGGCGTCGAACATGCCGAATTCGAGGCGGCGGCGGTCGGCCTCCCGCCAGCGTCGGCACAGCACCTTCATGATCAGGACGGAGACCCGGCCGTGGGCGCCGAGGAAGGACATGAACTCCTCCGCGGTGATCGCGAGGACGCGGGCCGGTTCGAGGGTGGCGACGGTGGCCGAGCGCGGCAGCCCGTCGATCGCGGCGACCTCGCCGAGCAGCGCGCCGGGGCCGCGTACGTCGAGCAGTGCCTCGCCGCCGTCGAGCCGGTCGGAGTACGCCTTGACGCGGCCGGTCAGCAGCACGGCCACCCAGGTGGACTCCTCGCCCTCGCGGAAGAGCACCTCGCCGCGTTCGAGGTCGCGGTATCGGCCGCGCGACTCCAGGTCACGGCGTTCTCCGGGGGTGAGCTCGGCGTAGAAGGAGCCAGGCTCAAGGGCGGTCATGCGTCAACGCTAGACGAGACGCGGAGTCCAGTAACGGGCAGCGGAATCACGAAACCATCACGCGTTCTGTGAACTTCTCCCTATTCGCAGGGCGTGTGTCGCGGGAGGGTGATTCCGGCGTGTGCGGTGCTGAGGCCGCCCCTGGGGCTCCCGGGTCACGGCGGCGTCATGGCGTTCATGGGGAACGGCGGTGCGGCGGGCGGCGGCGACGGGGGCACGCCGCCCGCCGGCCCGTCAGGAAAGGCGAAGGCCCCGCCGGCCGTCCTGCGGTAAGGACGGCCGGCGGTGGCTCTCAGGCGGACGGGGTGTCCTGGCCCTTCTTGACGATGCCGAGCTTGCTGCCGAGCCACACCACCGGGTCGTAGCGGCGGCCGACGACCCGTTCCTTCATCGGGATCAGCGCGTTGTCGGTGATCTTGATGTGCTCGGGGCAGACCTCGGTGCAGCACTTGGTGATGTTGCAGAAGCCCAGCCCGTGGTCCTCCTGGGCGATGTTGCGCCGGTCGGCCTCGTCGGCCGGGTGCATCTCCAGCTCGGCGATCCGCATGAGGAAGCGCGGGCCGGCGAAGCTGGGCTTGTTCTCCTCGTGGTCACGGATGACGTGGCAGACGGTGTTGCACAGGAAGCACTCGATGCACTTGCGGAACTCCTGCGACCGCTGGACGTCCACCTGCTGCATGCGGAAGTCGCCGGGCTCGGTGTCGCCCGGGTCGAACGAGGGGATCTGCCGCGCCTTCTCGTAGTTGTACGAGACGTCGGTGACCAGGTCGCGGATCACCGGGAAGGTGCGGATGGGGGTGACGGTGATGGTCTCGTCCGGCTCGAAGGTCGACATCCGGGTCATGCACATCAGCCGCGGCATGCCGTTGATCTCCGCGGAGCACGACCCGCACTTGCCGGCCTTGCAGTTCCAGCGGACGGCCAGGTCGGGCGCCTGGGTGGACTGCAGCCTGTGGATGATGTCCAGGACGACCTCGCCCTCGTTCACCTCCACGGTGTAGTCGTGCAGCTCGCCCTCGCCCGCGTCGCCCCGCCAGACCCGGAACTTCGCGTCGTAGCTCATACGTCCTTCTCCTCGGTCTCGGCGGGTTCGGTCGCGGCCGCGGTCCCCGCGGGCAGCTCATCGGCGGTGAGGTACTTCTTCAGCTCGTCGGTCTCGAACAGCGCGATCAGGTCGTCCCGCATGGGCTTCATCGGCTGCCGCTCCAGCTCGATCCGGGGCGAGTCGGGGTCGCCCGCCAGCCGGCAGACCAAGTTGACCTTCCGCCATTCCGCGGACATCTGCGGGTAGTCGTCGCGGGTGTGGCCGCCGCGGCTCTCCTGCCGTTCCAGCGCGGCCCGCGCGATCGCCTCGGAGACCAGCAGCATGTTGCGCAGGTCGAGGGCCAGGTGCCAGCCGGGGTGGTAGCCGCGCCCGTCACCGGCGGCGACCGGTTCCACGCTGACCTTGGCGACCCGTTCGCGCAGCTTGTCCAGGGCCTCCAGCGCCTGCTTGAGCTCGGACTCCTTGCGGATGATGCCGACCAGGTCGTTCATGGTCTGCTGGAGCTCGGCGTGCACGGCGTACGGGTTCTCCCCGCCTTCGCGCTCGAACGGCGCGAGGGCCTCGGCGGTCGCGCGCTCGATCTCCTCGTCGGGGATGGCGGGACGGTCCTCCAGCCCGTCCACGTACTCGGCGGCGCCCATGCCCGCGCGCCGGCCGAACACCAGCAGGTCGGTCAGCGAGTTGCCGCCCAGCCGGTTGGAGCCGTGCATGCCGCCCGAGCACTCCCCGGCCGCGAACAGCCCCGGGACGACGGCCGCGCCGGTGTCCGGGTCGACCTCCACGCCGCCCATCACGTAGTGGCAGGTGGGGCCGACCTCCATCGGCTCCTTGGTGATGTCGACGTCCGCCAGCTCCTTGAACTGGTGGTGCATCGCCGGCAGCCGCCGCTTGATCTCCTCGGCGCCGCCGGGCATCCGGTCGACCACGGTCAGGTAGACGCCGCCGGCGGGCGATCCGCGGCCCGCCTTGACCTCCGCGTTGATGGCCCGCGCCACCTCGTCACGCGGCAGCAGCTCCGGGGGACGCCGGTTGTTGTCGGGGTCGTCGTACCAGCGGTCCGCCTCCTCCTCGGTGGTGGCGTACTGGTTCTTGAACACCTCGGGGATGTAGTCGAACATGAACCGCTTGCCCTCGGAGTTCTTGAGGATCCCGCGGTCGCCGCGCACCGACTCGGTGACCAGGATGCCCTTGACCGACGGCGGCCAGACCATGCCGGTCGGGTGGAACTGGACGAACTCCATGTTCAGCAGCGTCCCGCCGGCCAGCAGCGCGAGGGCGTGCCCGTCTCCGGTGTACTCCCAGGAGTTGGAGGTGACCTTGAACGCCTTGCCGATGCCGCCGGTCGCCAGCACGATGGCGGGGGCCTCGAACACCACGAACTTTCCGGTCTCCCGGACGTAGGCGAACGCGCCGCAGATCTTGCCCGACGGGTCGAGCAGCAGCCGGGTGACGGTGGTCTCCGCCCACACCTTGAGGCGCGACTCGTAGTCGCCGGTCTCCTTGTGGTCCTCCTGCTGCAGCGCGACGATCTTCTGCTGCGCGGTGCGGATCAGCTCCAGCCCGGTACGGTCGCCGACGTGGGCCAGCCGGGGGTACTCGTGCCCGCCGAAGTTCCGCTGGCTGATCTTGCCGTCCTTGGTGCGGTCGAACAGCGCGCCCCAGTGCTCCAGCTCCCAGACCCGGTCCGGGGCCTCCTTGGCGTGCAGCTCGGCCATCCGCCAGTTGTTGAGGAACTTGCCGCCGCGCATGGTGTCGCGGAAGTGCACTTTCCAGTTGTCGTTGGGGTTGACGTTCCCCATCGCCGCGGCGGCGCCGCCTTCGGCCATCACCGTGTGCGCCTTGCCGAACAGCGACTTGGAGATGATCGCGGTCTTCTTGCCGCGCAGCCGCGACTCGATCGCCGCGCGCAGGCCCGCGCCGCCGGCGCCGATCACGACGACGTCGTAGGTGTGCCTCTCGATCCCGGTCATGATCTACAGGCCCCCTCAGTTGAAGATTCGCAGGTCGGAAATGGTGTCGCTGGCGACCAGGGCGACGTAGAGGTCGGCCACCACCAGCGAGCCCAGCGTGATGAGGGCGTACGCGCCGTGCCTCTCGTTGAGCTTGGAGACCTGGCCCCACATCCAGTACCTGAAGGGGTGCTTGGAGAAGTTCTTCAGCCGCCCGCCGACGACGTGGCGGCAGGAGTGGCACGACAGCGTGTACGCCCACAACAGGATCACGTTGACGACCAGGATCACCGTGCCGAGCCCGATCCCGAACCCGCCGTCCGCGCCGCGGAACGCGCGGATCGCGTCATAGGTGTTGATCAACGAGATGACCACGGCGGCCAGCCAGAAGTACCGGTGCAGGTTCTGCCCGATCAGGGGGAACCGCCGCTCGCCGGTGTACTTCTTGTGCGGCTCCTGGACGGCGCACGCGGGCGGCGACGCCCAGTACGAACGGTAGTAAGCCTTGCGGTAGTAGTAGCAGGTCAGCCGGAACAGCAGCAGGAACGGCAGCGACACCGCCGCGAACGGGATCCAGCCCCTGGTCCCGGCCGGCAGGAACGTCCCGAACTCGGCCGCGTCACCACAGATCTCGTTGACACAGGGCGAGTAGAACGGCGTCAGGTAGTGGTATTCGGGGACGTAGAAGGCGGCGCCCCAGAAGGCCCGCACCGTCGCGTACGCCACCCATGCCGTGAAGATCACCACCATGGAGAGGGGATAGATCCGCCAGTTGTCCTTGCGGAGGGTGCGTTCCTTGATCTGGGCGCGCGCTTTGGCCGGCGCCTCCACAGTGCTCATCGTTCGCTCTCCTGAGCTCGGGTCTTCGGTCCCCGTACCACGGGTGGACGCACATCCGGCGGCCCGCCGTCCCCGAGGCCCCCGCGCCGTGTCGCGACGCCGGGCGTGGGGGGCGCACGCGGGCGGTGACGTAACGTGTGCGTTTCCAGCGAAGCGACTTTACGCCACCCACTGGGGGCTGTGACATACATAACAGGCAGGCCCTCATGTGAGCCTGACCACAGGCTATGCCTTCTTTCCACCATGGCGCGCGGCGGCACGACCCATAACCAGTTGCTATGGCCTCGCGGAATCGACACAAGCGTCTGAGGGCATGGGGCGGGTGCACGACCTCGACCGGTGCGACCCGAAATGCGACCACTGGCGCGCCGGGTGCCGGGCACCCCGAAGCGGTGACACCGAGAGCGCGGGCGCCGGCGACCGGCCGTCAGCGGCCAAGGGTCCGGGCGAGGTGGTCCTCGGCCTCGCTGGTGCGGCCGTTCCCGTACACGCGCAGGACCTCGGCCAGCTCCGGGTAGTAGGCGTCGATCAGCTGGGCGGCGCCCTCGATCTCGTTCGCGGACGCGACCGCGCGCAGTAGCGACTGCAACACGCGCGCCGGCGACTCCACGGGGACACGCTCGCTGGACACCCGGACGCCGCCCGAGGTGGTCGCCGCGGTCTCGCCCCGTATCCGGCGCAGGTGCTCCTTCACGTCCGCCGGCGAGAGCGCGTCGAATCCGGGGTCGGCCGCGAGCTCCTCGACCGCCGCCAGGCGGTGCAGCACCGAGGGGTTGCTGATCTTGGCCCGCTGGGCGGACATGAGCTGGGAGAGCATCGGCGCCGACAGGCCCAGCACGCCCGCCAGCCCGGACTGCGACAGGCCCAGCCGGTCGAGCAGCCTGCGGAAACGCTCCCCCAGCGGCTCGCCGTACCACTCGGCCTGCAAGGCCCGGTTCCGGGCAACGGTGTCCTCGGCGACGCCCACGGTCCAACCCCCTTGACTGTTCGCAATTGCAAACACTATCTTCTCGACTGCACACGCGCTCGGCACCTTCCATGGTGCCACGGGGGCGCGCTTTTGCACGTGTGACGGACCGGCCCCAGCGGGGCCACGCGAGTCGAGGGGATCGCGCACATGGACATCAAGCCAACGACGACGGGGATCGCCGACGAGCACGGGAGGCCGACCACCAGGCTCCTCACCGCCATCACCATCGCCGTCCTGCTGACCACCACCGCGTGCGTCGGCGACGACGGCGGCGGCCCGCCCGGGGGCGGCGGCCCGGCGCGCGCGGGCTCCACGCCCTCATCGTCCCCCACCGGACCCGAGCCCACCTCCTGCCCGAACGGGGGCAAGCTGATCAAGGCCGTGGAGATCCCGGCTGTGCGCACCGAGCCGCAACGCATCCCCGAGGCCACCATCGGCGGGGAGAAGGTCCCCGGGGCCACCATTCCGGGGATCGACATCCCCGCCCGGCGCATCCCCGCGCAGTGCGTGGACATCAAGCCCGCGCCCGGCGGCTGCCTCAGCGCCGTCGACATCCCGGGCGTCACCATCCCTGGAGTGACCCTCCCCGGCTACGAGATCCCCGGGGTGGACGCCGGTGGCGTCAAGGTCGACCCGGTGCGCGTCGACGCCGTCACCATCGACCCGGTCTCCGTCGACGCCGTCCATGTGGACGAGGTCTGCCAGAGCAAGCCGTCCGAAGAAGGGGAGTACGTCGCCTCGGTCTACCGCGCCTCCGCCTACCGGTCCTCGGTCTACCGCTCTTCGGCGTACCGTGCGTCCGGCTACCGGCCGAGCGCCTGCAACGACGACAACCAGTGCATCCCGCCGGTGCGCGTTCCGGCCGTGAGCGTCCCCTCCGTGAGCATCCCGGCGGTCAGCGTCCCCGCGGCCTCCCTCAAGGCGTACACCGCCGGCCGGGGCCAGGTGCTCAAGGGCGGGGACGGCTCCATCGCCTACAACGTCGAGGCCGACGTGCTGTTCGACTTCGGCCGCTCCGACATCAAGCCGGCCGCCGCCGCCGAACTCCAGCGGATCGCCGCCTCCCTCAAGAGCGAGGTCCCCGGCGACGCGCCCATCCAGGTCGACGGCCACACCGATGCGAAGGGCGACCACCCGTCCAACCAGCGTCTCTCCGAGCAGCGCGCCCGCGCCATCGTCGAGTGGCTCGCCACCAAGGGCGGCATCGATCGCGGCCGTCTCAAGGCCACCGGCTACGGCGAGACCAAACCGGTCGCCGCCAACACCACCGCCACGGGGGCCGACAACCCCGAAGGCCGGGCCAAGAACCGCCGTGTGGTGATCTCCGCCAGACCGTCCTGACCCCATCCGATCGGGGGCGGGTGAGGCACGAGTGGGGCCCGGAGGCAACGGTCCGCCGGAATCACCACGCGGCTAGCCTCAATTCACCGCAAATATGATCAAATGGGGCATTTGTGTCACGGACGGGGCTGTGCATGATGGTCTCACGGGGGTGCGCGGGGGTGTTCGTACGTGACATCGGTCTACGGCCTGTGGCCGGCGGCACGCGTATAGGCGTGTGCCTAGCGAAAGGTGGTCGCCGGGAATGCGGACGGGCTCGGAGCTCAGGGTTCGGCGGGTCGGCATCGGCGCGATGCCTGTTGCCCGGGTTGCGGCCGCGCGACGTGCCGAGCCTCCCTCCGCGTGCGAGGCCCGTCCGGCACGGGGGCACGCGGGCACCACGGCATCGTCGTCACCGCGCTGACCGCGCTCCCCATGCTGCTGTCACTCGCGGCGGTGTCGCACGGCCGCGCCTTGGCCACCCCGGCGGTCACGACCGCTTCACGCGGTAACGGCGTCCGTTTGCGCGTCGCGTCCTACAACATCCGTGCCGGCACCGGGACGGACGGGCGCTTCGACTTCGCACGCCTGACCGCCGCCATCCGGGCACTGGGCGCGGACGTCATCGGGCTCCAGGAGGTCGACGTCCACTGGTCCGCCCGCAGCCAGTGGCGCGACCTCGCCGGTGACCTGGCCCGCGCCACCGGCATGTCGGTGCGCTTCGGACCGATCTACGACCTCGACCCGCCCGCCGAGGGCGCGCCACGCCGCCGGTACGGGAACGCCATCCTGTCGCGGTATCCGATCGTGGCGTCCTGCAACCACGAGATCACCCGGCTGTCCACGCAGGTCCCCGACCCGCGACCGGAACCGGCCCCCGGCCTTCCGGAGGTCGTGATCAACGCGCGCGGCGCGCGTGTCCACGTCTACTCCACGCACCTCGACTACCGCGCGGACCCGGCGGTCCGGCAGATGCAGGTGGACGACACCCTCAAGATCCTGGCCGAGGACGGCCGCGGTCACCGCTCCGCCCCGCGGGTGCTCGTCGGGGACTTCAACGCGCGCCCGGACGCCCCCGAGCTCGCGCCCCTCTGGAAGACCCTCAACGACGCCTGGACGGCCAGGGAACCCAGCGACGGTGGTATGACCTACCCGGCCACGGCACCGGCGCTCCGCATCGACTACATCGCGGTCTCGCGTTCGGTCGAGGTCGAGGCCGTCCACGTCGCGATGGTCTCCGCCTCGGACCACCTCCCTGTGGTCGCCGACCTCCGCGTCTTCCGCCGGTGACCCGGCACGCCGGCCGGCCGGGATGTCAGGGCGGACCCAGCTGGTCGAAGATCTGCAACGGCTCGCCGTCCCGCGTGCGGGCGGGCAGCTCGATGGTGAGCCCGCAGCCCGCCAGCTCGCGCCGGGCGTCCTCCGCGGCCGGGGTACGGTCGCGCGGGTCGGGGGCGCACAGGTGCTCGACGACGTCCCAGAGCCGGTGCGGTACGCCGGGAGGTGGCGGCCCCACGCGCTGCTTGGGCTCGGGATCCCCCGCGCCGGTCAGCAGGCGCCAGCCGACCATGCCCGCGGCGTACAGGTCCTGAGCGGGGCCGGACTGGTCCCGGTCCAGGACTTCGGGCGCGAGATAGCCGGGCGTTCCGACCGTGAACCCGGTCGTGGTGAGGCGCATCCCGTCGTCGCTGAGAGCGATGCCGAAGTCGGCGACACGGACGTGCGGGGCGCCGACGGGGCTCGGCTCCAGCAAGAGATTGGCGGGCTTCACGTCCCTGTGGACGACCCCGGCGGAATGGATGTGGCCCAACGCCGACAGCAATTGGTCCAGCACCTCGGCGGCGTACGCGGGCGGCAGGACCCCGTAGTCGCCCAGCAGTGTCTCCACCGAGCCGCCCCTGACCAGCTCCATCGCCAGAAGCACGTCATCGCCGGCGGGGTACCAGGCGTACGGGGTCACCACATGCGGATGGGCGAACCGGATCGCCCGCTCGCGAACCACGCGCAGCATGGCCGTCCGCCCGGAGC
The DNA here is from genome assembly GCF_043906805.1 of Actinomadura sp. SCN-SB. Taxonomy (NCBI): domain Bacteria; kingdom Bacillati; phylum Actinomycetota; class Actinomycetes; order Streptosporangiales; family Thermomonosporaceae; genus Actinomadura; species Actinomadura sp. SCN-SB. The sequence continues at coordinate 8,931 of NZ_JBIMPP010000005.1, forward strand.
CGCGCACCAGCTTCGCCGCGCAGTACCGCTGCCTGTGCTGGTCATAGGCCCGCCATACGCGGCCCGACCCGCCCGCCCCGATCCTGTCGAGCATGGTGAATCGCCCGCCGACGACCCATCCAGCGCTCACGGCACCGATCGTACGAAAACCGACCCCGGTCCGTGGCCGAATCGATACCGCTTGAAGCGGAGCGCGGATATCGCACCGGCCGGCCAACGCCCATTGGCATAGTCGACGAAATCACGCCCGCGTGAGCGGAGACCCTTACCAGCCGCCCTTTATCGCGCTCCCCGCCACAGCGGCATCACAGTTCACAGGTGGTGGGGCCGTGATTCCCGACCCCTTCGGAAGGGCGAGGGATAACCGGGTTTTATGTTGCCGATGGCGCCGCAGGCCGGTCACGGAGCGGAATTGACCGAGCACATAGCACACATCACACCGCGCGAATCGGGTCAAGTGTGGCAACGTCTGAAGGTGATCAGGCATCCAACTAGTGAACGGCGCGACCATTCACGGTATCGACGCCCGACACAGCCCTGAACAGGGCCCGTGCGAGACAGGATCGGATGAGCGAGAACGAGCCCCGCCGCGAAGACCTCCCAGAGCACACCGGCGCTCCTGGTGACGGGGAAACGTCCACCGCCCCTTCCGATGCGGCCGGTGGTGAAGCCGAGCCGAAGAACGAGGCGGACGCCCCGGCGGCCGACGCCACCCGTACCCAGGACGATGACGAGCCCAAAGCCGCCCCGGACGACGAGGCCGCCGCCCCGGACGAGCCCGAAGCCCCCGACGACGAGGCACCTGCGGACGAGACCTCCGCGGACGAGGACGGCACCGGCCGGAAGGGGCGTGAGCGGCAGCGGAAGGTCCGCTCCCGGCGGCAGCGGATCCTGCGGCGGACGGTGGCCGGGCTGGCCGTCCTCGTGCTGCTCGCCGGTGCGGGAGCGGTCGCGCTGTACCACGACATCATGGGCGGGATCGAGCAGAAGGACGCCGAGGGGCACCTGGGCGTCAACCGCCCGCCGAAGCTCAACAAGTCGCTGAACATCCTGCTCATCGGATCCGACAGCCGGGACGGCGCGAACGCGCGGTACGGCGCCGCCGCCGGCATGTCGGGCGCGCGGTCGGACACCACGATGCTGCTGCACCTGTCCCCCAACCGGGATCAGGCGGTCGGCGTCAGCTTCCCCCGCGACTCGATGGTGCGCATCCCCGACTGCAAGAAGGAGAAGGGCGGGACCGTTCCAGGACGGTTCGGGATGCTGAACACCGCCTTCGCCTTCGCCGGGCCGACCTGCACGTGGAAGACCCTGGAATCGCTCACCGGCATCCACATCGACCACTTCGTCCAGGTCGACTTCACAGGGTTCAAGCGGATGGTGGACGCCCTGGACGGGGTGGAGATCTGCGTCGACCGTCCGGTGAACGACCCCCGCGCCGAGCTGTACCTCAAGGCGGGGAAGCAGACCGTCAAGGGCGAGGACGCCCTCGGCTACGTGCGCGCCCGCTACTCCCTCGGCAACGGCTCCGACCTCGAACGCATCGAACGCCAGCAGAAGTTCATGGCGTCGGTCGTCAACAAGGCCACCAGCAGCGAGGTGCTGACCGACCCGGCCAAGACCTACAAGTTCCTCAAGGCCGTGTCCAAGTCGATCACGACCGATGACGAGCTGGACCGGGGCGCCATGCTGAAGCTGGCCGAGGGGCTGCGGGGCATGAGCGCGGGCCAGGTCCGCTTCGTCACCGTCCCGGTGAAGCGGTACGGGCCGGACCCCAACCGCGTCCAGTGGGACACCGACCAGGCCGGGCTGCTCTTCGACGCCATCAAGCGCGACAACGACCTGCCCGCGGAACCGGCGAAGCCCGTCGCCGAGCAGCAGCCGCCGCCTCCGGAGAAGGTGAAGGTCACGGTCGTGGACGCGGGCGCCCCGGACAAGCTCGTCCGGCGGATCGTCACCCAGCTCAAGCGGCGCGGCTTCACCGTGGTCGGCAAGGTCGGGAAGGCACCGGACGCCGGGGAAAACCGCATCGCCCATTCCGCCGCCGCGGAGGCCCAGGCGACGGCGCTGGCGCGGGCGGTCCCCGACGCGCTGCTCACCCCGGACGCCAAGGCCCCGGCGGACGGCGTGCGGCTCATCATCGGCAAGCCGGGCGTCCGGATGGCCCCTCCGCCCATCGCGAACATCAACGGCGGCGTCAAGGCGGGCCGGAACCCCTGCAAGTGAGGCCGCGCCCTTAGCGGTCGACCCGCACGTCCGGTGCCAGCCGGGCGACGGCCGCGGACGGCTTCCGAGGGTCCAGGCGCCGGCCGTCGACCAGGCGGGCGGCGAGCCTACGACGCCCTGACGGGCCGTGCACGATCAGGCGGTTCCAGGTGGCCGCCGCGCCCGCTCCCGAGCGGACGCCCTGGACACGGCGGAGCTGCACCGTAAGCACCGCCCGGTCCAAGCCCCCGCCGAACAGCACGGACGGCGGCGTCACCGCCGCCAGGAGCGGCGGCCCGCAGGCGGCGGTCACCCAGGCCGGCGGCCGGTTCGCCACGGACGGCAGGAACCGACCGCGCCGGACGTCAGGCGGCGGGCCAGAGGATGCCGATCAAGGTGCCGGCCAGCATGAACGGCCCGTAGGGAAGCTCGGACTTCCAGGAGCTACGGCGCGCCAGGACCAGCGCCACGGCGACGATCCCGCCGAGGATCGCACCGGCGACCACGCCGGTCACCCACGCGTCCGCGCCGAGCCAGCCGAGGTACAGGCCCAGGACGCCGGACAGCTTCATGTCGCCGCGGCCGATCGCCTGCGGCAGGAGGAAGTGCTGGAGGAAGTAGATGACCCACAGCACGGCCATCCCGATGAGCGCGGACACCAGACGCTGGACGCCGTCGTCGACGAAAGGCGCCGCGCCGGCCAGGAGAACGGGCCCTACCACGTAGGACGTCAGCGTGAACCGGTCCGGCAGGCGTTTCACCTCAAGGTCGATGAACGCCAGCAGCGTCCCGGCCGCGCCGAGGTAGAGGTAGGCGGGCAGCACCGCCGAGGCGCCGAACCGCCACCCGAACGCGGCGAAGACGGCCGCCGTGGTGCCCGCGACCGTCCACCGGCGCGCGGTGGTGAGCTCGTCGCCGTACCGCTCGGCCTGCGGGGCCAGCGCCCAGCCGGCGACCAGGCCGGCCACCGCCGCGATCGACGCGACGAGCATGCTGTTCACGTCTCTGCCATCCCGTCTGACGGCGGGCTCACTTGCTGTCGTCGTACGGCCGCCCGAACCCGGACGGATCGCGGCCAGCGTAGTCGGCGAACCTGACGCGCAGCCCGGTGCGCGGCGCCTCGATCATGATCTGCCTCTTCGCGTCCACCACCAGGCCCCCTTTGATAAAGCCGGCGACCACAACGCACAGGACGCTGGTCACGAGGCAGGGAACGTGCACCCGGAGCGCGTCCCGCAGCTCGCTGACCGGGACGCCGCCGACTCCGGGGGACGGCGTCAGCCGCGCCGTCACCAGGGCCCCGAGGAACCAGACCGCCGGTGCCGCCGCACAGGACGTGAGCAGCCGCACCGCCGGGGCTGCCGGCCGGGCGGAACGGCCGTCCGAGCGCGGAACCCAGGCCGGCTCCGTCGCCGCGCCCCGCGCCGCTCGGGGACGCACGGCGGGCCGGTAGGCCGAGCCTGTGCCCAGGGAGCCCGCGCGCTCGTCCTGCCAGCCGCGCCGCCGCTCGGCGGCGTCCGCCGCGCCGCCCGGCCCCCGCGCGGGCGGGACGCCGGCCTGGCCGCCCCCGGAATCGTTCATGCCGGAAAGGTAGGCCCGCTCCGGTCGTCCGCCCAGGGTCCGCGGGCTCAACCAGGGGCCCAGGCCAAGGGAGGGCGGTCCTCTGGGACGAGGGCGACTACTGGGGCGTCGGCGGGCGCCTCATCTGGAGCTGCGCGCACTATCGCGCCGGAACAACGTCCAAAACGCGCGGATGCCGCGCGGGGCGGCGCCAGGTCACCCGCCATCAACGCACCCATGCCACATGCCACCCATTGCGGGATGACCTCCCAAAACCGCCAAATAATCGTCCGAGTGCGGAGGCGATATGCACCCAGAACCCGTTTCCCTGTGCGGCGACGGCCTCGCGGTGGGTGATCGACGGCGCCCGTCGCCCGCGTGACCCGAGACGCTCGCCGATGGTCATGCCGGGTGCGGGGGGACGCCAGGTTCTAGAGTCTGGGGATAGGTCCGTTCTAGTGCCAGGAGACGACGGCTATGGCTAACCCTCCGGATCATGGTCAGGGCCCCGGTTCCTTCGGGCCGCCGCCCCGGCCGCATCCCGGGCGCGTCCCGGAGCCGCGGGCGCCCGGTCCCGTACCGGACGCCGGCGCGGAACCGCTGAGCGGCGGCCCGGACCAGGAGGAGCGGACGCCACAGCAAGAGTGGGCACCACGGCGGGAGGAGTGGGCGCCGCCACCGCCACGGACGGACAAGGGGCTGTTCGGGGCCTTGTTCGACGCCGACTTCGACCACCTGATCACGCCGAAGCTGGTCAAGCTGTGGTACGTGCTGGGCCTGCTGCTGATCACCTTGCAGTGCGTGATCCTCATGGGTTTCGGGCTGTGGGTCGCGACCTGGGACGACTGGTGGGCCTGGGGGCTGATCCTGGCGGTGGCGAGCCCGCTGGTCTGGCTGTTCGAGCTGCTGCTGGTCCGGATCTTCATGGAGGCCGTGGTGGTGCGGTTCAAGCAGGCCGACTACCTGCGGGCCATCAAGGACAAGAGCTAGCGGCGGCGACACACGGGCGGGCAGTGCAGTGAGCGACTTCGAGGAGCCGGGGGTTCCGCCGCGGGCGACCCGGCGCGAGCCCGGGGTGACGCGCCGCGATCCGTACGTACCCGGGCCGCGCGAGGACGCCGGGCGGACGCGGCGGGACGGCGACGCCGGGAGCGGCGGGCCCCTGCTGCGGCTGCCCGGAGAGCTGGCGGAGCGGTTCGCGGTGGTGGCCGAGCTGCCGGTGCAGGGCGCCGAATCCGACCTGCTGCTGGTGCGGGACGCCGCGGGCGGCGAGTACGTCGTGAAGGTGTTCCGGCAGGGCTACCGGGCCGACCGGGACGTATGGGCCAAGCTGCCGGAGCTGAGGTCGCCGCACGTCCTGCGGATCCTGGAGACGGGGCAGGCGGAGGGGCGCGACTACGAGGTCTCGGAGTACGCGGCCGGAGGCAACCTGCGCGCGCTGATGGCCCGAACCGAGCTGGACGTGACCCGTGTCGTGGAGCAGCTCGCGGACGGGCTGGTCGCCCTGCACCGGGCCGGGATCGTGCACCGCGACCTGAAACCGGAGAACGTGCTGGTGCTCGGCGCGGATCCGGTGCGTCTGGCGATCGCCGACTTCGGCTTGAGCAAGGTGCTCGACCAGAGCGTGGTGTTCGCCTCGTCGTCCCGGACGCTGGCGTACGCGGCGCCGGAGTCGCTGTCGGGTCAGGTGTCGCCGGCGCGCGACTGGTGGTCGCTGGGGATGATCGTCCGGGAGCTGGCCACGGGACGGCCGCCGTTCGCGGGGCTGAGCGAGACGACGGTGGTCGACCACCTCGCGACCAGGGCGGTGCCGTCGAGCGATGTCGCCGATCCGCGGGTGCGGCTGCTGTGCCGGGGCCTGCTCACCCGGGACCCGCGCCGCCGGTGGACGGGCGAGCAGGTGACGGAGTGGCTGCGCGGCGGAACCCCTGTGGTGGCCGAGGAATCGGGGGCCACGGGCACAGGCGCCGCGAGCGCGCCCCCCGGCGCGGGGCTGCCTTTCAACGGGCACCGTTACACCGACCGCGCCGAGCTGGCCCGCGCGCTCATCGAGCATTGGGACTACGCGGCCATGTACTTCTTCGGCCGCGGCGAGTCCGGGGAAGCGTGGCGCACCCTGCGCGAATGGCTCGCTGAGATACCGGACGACACCCGCATCGGCCTGATCGACGGCTACCTCACCACCGGGTTGAAGCCAGATGTGAAGCTGATGCATCTGGTGCGGTGGCTCGATCCGGCGCTGCCCCCGCATCATCTGGGCCGCCGCGTCACCGCCGACGACCTGCCCACCCTGGCGGCCCTGGCCGGTGATCCCCGACACCCCGACCACCGCACCGCCTGTCTCATCGGCAGGGACCTGTGGGATGAGCATCTGCTGCATGTCCTGGCCGGCTCCGAGGGCGGCCATGACCTGGCGCGCATCGACGACCAGTGGCGTGCCCACGTGGAGGCGTGGAATGTGCTCGTGCGCTGGCTGCGCGAGCACGAGGCCACGCCTCCAGGGCTCGCCGCGCGTCTGCCAGAGGCGGGTACGCGCGCGGGCGGGGCCGCCGTCGCGGGCGGCCCTCCCCCTCCTGCGGACGATCCGCCGACCCTGCTGCTGACCCTGCTGGCCTTGGCCGCACGTCCGGCGGAGACGCGGGAAAGCATCGCGGAGGCGGCGGCACGCGCACGCGCGTCGGTGACACAACGAGTGGACTGGTTCGAGTGGATCGCGGACGGAGCGGGGGACGACCCTCTGCGCCTTCTCGCCGTCGCCCGGTGCGCTCCAGAGGCGGTCATCGAAGTCGAAGCTTCGGTACGGGACCGCCGCGCCGCCGAGCAGCGTGCGCAGGAGCTGCGCGTCCAATGGGAGGAGCGCGAACGGCAGCGCCTGGCCGCGCGCGGCAAGTCCATGGCACGGGCGGTGGCCTGGTCCCTTCCCCTCCTGGCCTTCTGGCTGTTCGGAAGCTGGGTCGTCGGAGCGCTCTTCGGGGGTGGTGACGGCGACGGCACGAGTTCGGTGGGCGGCTTCCAGGGGGCGTCAGGCGTGCCGTTCGGCGTCCTGGTGGTGTTCTCGCTCCTCACCTGGGGTGTGCAGTGCGCGAGTGAAGTGATGCTCGCGCACACGCAAGGACGTGACTATTTGCCGTATGGACCCTGGACGTGGCTGTCGCGTTTGCTGGGTGCGAGTGGCCGCGGGCTGGCCAAGGCGTCCCAGACGGTGTCCGGAGCGGCGCAGCGGACGGGACGGCGCGGCTGCGGCCTGCTGCTGCTCGCAGGGACGGTGCCGTTGCTGCTGATCCTGATGCTGATGGCGGCGGTGACCTCGGTGGGGAGCCTGCTGTGGCTGCTCCTGATGGCCGCCGCCGCGGCGGCGCACGCGGTGGCGGCGGGCGTCCGGCTGCATCGGTGGAGGCAGGGCCATACGGAGACGCGGCGGCGAGCATTGGAGGCGACGTCATGAGCAGCGGCGTGGAGGCCGACATCGCGCTGGACGCCGCGGTCGTCCTCACCCTGGGCCTGAACCGGGTGCTGGGGCGCACCGCCGGACTGGCCGGACGCGGCGCGGAGGCGCTGGCGGCGCTCGCGGCCGGACGTGCCGAGGCGCGGGCGGCGGCGCTGGCCGAGGCGGAGTCGTACGAGCAAGCGCTGCGCCAGGCGGTGGAACGCAACGCGCGGATCGCCGCCATGGCCGAGACGCGCGCCAAGCTCGGCGCCGAGGTGGAGCTGCCCGCGCCGCTGCGGCTGGACGGCGAGCGGCCCGTCGACGAGCTGACCACCTGGTGCGCCGCGACGGACAAGGAGCTCGACCGGGCCGAGCGCGCGCTGTCGGAGCACCTCGCGGCGCAGGTCGCCGGCGAGATCTTCGCCGTCCCCGCGCAGGGCGGGGGGCTGCGCTCCGACCTGGGCGCCCCGGTGTCCCCGCGGGCCGAAGAGGAGACGCGTCAGGAGGCGCTGCGGACGCTCGAACGCGTCCTGGGACGGCTGCTGCCCGACGTCCCGGAAGAGGAGCGCAAGGACGTGGTGGAGGCCGCGCGGCTGCTCTCCTCGGCCTCGTCCACGGAAGAGGCGGAGGGCGCGCTGACCGAGGTGCGGCTGCGCGTCCAATCCGCGAACCGCCGTGCCACCGAACTGCGTGAGGAGATGCGGCGCCGCGCGGCGGAGCGGGACGCCGCCGAGCAGGCCGAGGCCGAGCGGCGGTACGTCCTCGACTCCATCACCTCCGCGTTCGAGGAGATGGGATATGAGGTGCAGGGCGGGTTCGAGACGCTGACCGCGGGAGACGGGGAGGTCGTGCTGTCCCGGGGCTCGTGGCCCGACCACAGCGTCCGCATGCGGGTGGACGAGGGCGCCGTGCGGGCGGCGATGGTGCGGACCAGCCCGGCGCTCAGCGAGGACGACCGTCGGCTGGACGTCGAGCGCGAGCAGGAGTGGTGCGAGGCGTTCGAGGCCGCGAGGGCACGTCTGGAGGAAGCGGGGATACGCTCGCAGGTCACCTGGCGGCAGGCGCCTGGGGTGCGGGAGCTGCCGGTCAGCGACGGGTCACGGCACACTGGTAGCGCACAGGCCAGGACGCGTACCGAACAACGCGAGCGGCGCCGGGAGCGTGACAAGTGACTGCCAGCCAGACGGGGGCCGGCCATGAGACGAGAGTGCCGAGGGGGACGAGCGTGTGAGCGTCGAGTCGCCGACCCTGGGGGGCCGGTTGCCCGGCTGGCCGCCGTTCATCCGGGAGCTGGACGCCACGCTGTCCGTGCACTCCCAGTACGTGCTGTCGGGCAACCTGTACGACAGCTTCCTCGCCCCTCCCCTTGAGGGCACGGGCCCGGCCCGGCTGCTGACGCTGCGCGACCTGCTCTGGGAGTCGCTGCGGTCCAGCGGGTTCTCCTGCATGGTGGTGTACGACCCGGTCGACGGCATGCAGATCCACCCCGACGACGGCGACGAGATCTCCGAGGAGGCGGCGCGGGCGGCGGAACGGCTGCTGGGGAAGCGGAAGGCGGCCGACAAGCCGTCGCTGGAGGCGCTGACGCGGCACCTGGCGGCGGTCGCGCGTCCTTCGGAGAACGTGCGCGCCGCGTTCGTCATCGACTCCGCGTCCAGGATCGCGCGGACGCCGACCGACCTGGAGCCGGCCGAGCGCGACTTCTTCCGGTTCTGCGCGAAGCTGTCGCGCACCGCCCGCCCGGTACGGGTGGTGGGCGCGCGTCCCAAACCGCTCTACAACCCGATCATCTGGCTGGTCGAGCGGCCCGGCGACCTGCCGCCCTGGCTGACCGCCGACAACGAGAACATCAGGGAGATCACCATCCCGCGGCCGCACCTGGGCGACCGGCAGGAGACGGCGCGGCTGCTGGCCAGGGCGTTCGGCGTGAGCGACGTGGGGGGCGACCAGGTCGCCGCCGCGGCCTGCGACGCCTTCGCCGAGCAGGCCGATGGGCTCACCCTGCAATCGATGATCGAGGTGACCCGGCTGGCGAAGGAGCGCAACGTCGACCTGGCCGACCTGCCGGACGCGGTGCGCACCTACAAGCTGGGCGTCCTCGACAACCCCTGGAGCCGCGGCCATCTGCGGCGGCGGGTGCTGGAGGGCGAGCGCCGCGTCCCGGAGCGGGTGATCGGCCAGCCGCAGGCGGTGACCAAGACCCTGGACATCCTCAAGCGGGCGGTGCTGGGCCTGTCCGGGGCGCAGGCGACCCGGTCGGGCAGCCGGCCGCGCGGGGTGCTGTTCTTCGCCGGCCCGACCGGCACCGGCAAGACCGAGCTGGCCAAGGCGATCACCGAGCTGGTGTTCGGGGACGAGGGCGCGTACCTGCGCTTCGACATGAGCGAGTTCTCCGGCGAGGGGTCCGGCGACCGGCTCATCGGGTCGCCGCCCGGGTACGTGGGGCACGAGGCGGGCGGTGAGCTGACCAACGCGGTGCGCGAGGACCCGTTCCGGGTGATCCTGTTCGACGAGATCGAGAAGGCGCATCCGCGGATCCTGGACAAGTTCCTCCAGATCCTGGAGGACGGCCGGCTGACCGACGGGCGCGGCAACACCGTGCACTTCTCCGAGTCGATCCTCATCTTCACCTCGAACCTCGGGATGTACGTGCTCGGCGACGACATCACGGCGCGCCCCGACCCCGGCACCGGCGTGGCGCCCCTGCGGATCCGGAACATCGCCCCCGGGATGCCGTACGACGAGATCGAGCAGCGCATCAAGGGCGCGGTGGCCGACCACTTCACCGAGGTGCTGAACCGGCCCGAGCTGCTCAACCGGTTCGGCGACAACATCGTGGTGTTCGACTTCATCGGCCCGGAGGCGGCGCAGAAGATCTTCGACCTGCAACTGGCCAACATCTGCCGCCGGGTCACCGAGGAGCACCGGCTGGTGCTGACGGTGAAGAGCGAGCCGCTGGCGACGCTGCGCGAGTGGTGCACGGCCGAGCTGGACAAGGGTGGCCGCGGGATCGGGATGGCCCTGGAGTCGTATTTCGTCAACCCCTTGGCGCGCGCGCTGTTCGACCGCGAGCTGAAGCCGGACGAGGAGATCTCCGTCACCGCCATCAGGCGGGAGGGCAGCATCGTTCACCTGGATCTGCGGTGAGCGGGACGGGGCTGCTGCTGGCCAAGGCCCACTACCCGGTGACCACGCTCGGTCCGGGGATCCGGGCGGGCATCTGGACGCAGGGGTGCACGCTGCACTGCCCCGGGTGCCTGTCACGGGACACGTGGGAGGCCGATCCCGGCAAGGAGGTGCCGGTGGAGGCGGTGCTGGGGTGGCTGGCGTCGCTGCCCGGCCCGGTGGAGGGCGTGACCATCTCCGGCGGGGAGCCGTTCCAGCAGCCCGAGGCGGTGGCCGCGTTGGTGCGCGGTATCCGCAGGTGGTGGGACGAGTCGCACCATGAGACGATTCCATTGGACATTCTGGTCTACAGCGGATATGTCTACTCTCGGCTCTCGCGTTCCGCCGAGGCGCGCGAGATCCTGGAGGGGTGTGACGCGATCGTCGCGGGGCCGTACATCGACCGGCTCAACCCGAAGAGGCGACAGGTCCCCAGTGGCTCTCTACTCTGGAGGGGGTCGGCCAACCAGCGTCTCGTGCCGCTGTCCCCGCTGGGGGAGGAGCGCTACGGGTCGCCCGAGGAGGCCGGCACCGACGACGAACAGGAAGACACAGGGCCTCGAGTGCAGGTTTCCGTGGACGAGGGGCCGGAGGGAAGGCGGGTGTACTACATCGGGATCCCGCGGAGAGGTGACATGCAACACCTCACATCGACGCTGGAGCGCGCCGGGGTACGAGCGGGGGAAGTGTCATGGCGACCTTGAAATGCCCTGTCTGTGACGAGCCCTTCCAGCAGGGAGATCTCGTCTGCTTGAGCTGCGGTGCCAATCTGGCGCGCGCCGGAGGCCAGCCGCGGAACCAGCCTCCCCCCGGGCCGCCGCAGCCGCCCGGGCAGCAGCCGTACGACCCGTACCGCCAAGGACAGGGGCAGCAGGGCCAGCAGCCCGGCTACCAGCAGGCGCCCTACCCCGACATGCCCCAGTTCGGCGACTCCCCCTACGGCCAGCAGCAGGGCCAGCAAGGCCAGGGGCAGTACGGTCAGGGCCAGCGTCAGCCGGGCGGGCAGCACGCGGCACCGGAACCCCAGTACGGCGCCCCCGAGCCGCAGTACGGTGCACCCGAGCCGCAGTACGGCGGCCAGCCTCAGCAGCCTTCGTACGGCGACCAGCAGCAGTACGGTGAGCCGGCACAGCAGCAACAGCCCCCGCCGATGTCGCAGGACCCATGGGGCGCGCCTCAGCCGGGCCCCGGAGCCGGGCAGCAAGGCGGCCAGGGTCAGGAGGGTGGCTGGGCCTCTCCCCCGCCGTACCAGCAGCAGCCCCAGGGCGGGCAGCAACCGCCCCAGGGCGGTGGCGGCCAGCAGCAGTACGCGCCCCCGCCTCCACCGCCACAGGGCGGCCAGCAGGGGCAGCAGGACCCGTGGGCCGCTCCCCCTCCCCCGCCGCCGTCCCAGGACCAATGGGGCCAGCAGCAGGGGCAGATGCCCGACCAGCAACAGCAGCAGTACGCGCCCCCGCCGCCCTACGGCCAGCCAGGGGACAACCCTCCGTACGGAGGCCCGTCCCACCAGGCCGAGCAACGGCCGCCCATGCCGCCGCCCCCGCACGGCAGGGAGGCGACGCTGCTGCCGCCGGACGTCCCGCCGGGTCCGCAGGGCCAGCAGCGTCCGGGCCCCGACAGCACGGCGTTCATGTGCCCGTACTGCGAGGCGGTGCTGACCAACCCGAGCCAGGCGCAGTGCGACTCCTGCCTGCGCCCCCTGCCGCAGCAGGGCACGCCCGTCCTGCGGGTGCAGTTCCCCTCCGGGGAGCTGAAGGTGTCGGTCGGGCAGCATCTGGTGCTGGGCCGCGACGCCGGGCAGTCCCCGGTGGCGTCCACGTTCACGCAGTACGACAACGTGTCGCGGCGCCACTCGACGGTGTGGCTCGACCCGTCCGGTGCCGCCTGGGTCCGGGACGAGGGCTCCACCAACGGCACGTTCGTCAACGGTGAACGGCTCCCCCGCGGCGTGGAGGCCCCCCTCCGCGACGGTGACCAGCTCCGCCTGGCCGCCGACGTCACGGGAACCGTCCAGCTGAACTAGGCGGCGGGCACGAGCGCGTAGGGACACGAACGCGAAGGGCCGCTCCGGACTACGTCCGGAGCGGCCCTTCGCGTCTTACGTGCCGGCCACGCGCGCGGCGGCCAAGCGGGCGTCGGCGGTGGCTAGGCGTTGGCGGCGGCCCTCTTCGCCCGCGCGCGGCTCCTCTCGCGTTCCTTGGCGTCCAGGACGACCTTGCGCAGGCGGACGGCGGACGGCGTGACCTCGACGCACTCGTCCTCGCGGACGAACTCCAGCGCCTCCTCCAGGGACAGCAGCCGGGGCGGCGTCAGCGACTCGGTGGCCTCGGCGGTGGAGGAGCGGATGTTGGTCTTCTGCTTCTCCTTGGTGATGTTGACGTCCATGTCGTCGGACCGGGAGTTCTCCCCGACGATCATGCCTTCGTAGACCTCGGTGGTGGGGCCGACGAAGAACGTCCCGCGCTCCTGGAGGTTGATGATCGCGTACGCGGTGGCGGCGCCGTGCCGGTCGGCGACCAGCGAGCCGGACGGACGGGTGCGCAGCTCGCCGAACCAGGGCTCGTAGCCCTCGAAGACATGGTGGGCGATCCCGGTGCCGCGGGTCTCGGTCATGAACTCGGTGCGGAACCCGATCAGGCCGCGCGCCGGGACCAGGAACTCCATCCGGATCCAGCCGGTGCTCTGCCGCCTCGTGGGGGACGACCCCCCCGACCCCCCGATGTTCCCGTAGTTGGTCATCTGCTCCATCCGTCCCTTGCGGACGGCCATGAGCTGGGTGACCGCGCCCAGGTGCTCCTCGGGGATGTCGATGGTCAGCCGCTCCACCGGCTCGTACCGCTTGCCGTCGATGTCCTTGGCGACGACCTGCGGCTTGCCGACGGTCAGCTCGTAGCCCTCCCGGCGCATGTTCTCCACCAGGATCGCCAGCGCCAGCTCGCCACGGCCCTGCACCTCCCAGGTGTCGGGACGCTCGGTCGGCAGGACGCGCAGGGAGACGTTGCCCACCAGCTCCCGGTCGAGCCGGTCCTTGACCAGCCGGGCGGTGACCTTGGTGCCCTTCTCCCGGCCCGCGAGGGGGCTGGTGTTGGTGCCGATGGTCATCGAGATGGCCGGCTCGTCCACCGTGATCAGCGGCAGCGGGCGCGGGTCGTCCGGATCGGCCAGGGTCTCACCGATCATGATCTCGGGGATGCCGGCCAGCGCGATGATGTCGCCGGGCCCGGCCTCGTCGGCGGGCTTGCGGGTGAGCGCCTCGGTCATCAGCAGCTCGCTGATCCGGACCCGTTCCACGCTGCCGTCACGCCGGCACCAGGCGACCTGCTGGCCCTTCTTGATCGTCCCGGAGTGGACGCGGCACAGCGCGATCCGGCCCAGGTAGCTGGAGGCGTCCAGGTTGGTGACGTGCGCCTGGAGCGGGGCGTCGGGGTCGTAGGACGGCGCGGGGATGGTGCTCTTGATCACCTCGAACAGCGGCTCCAGGTCGGCGCTGTCGGGCAGCTCGCCGTTGCCGGGCTTGGTGAGGGACGCGCGGCCGGCCCGCCCGGAGGCGTAGACGATCGGGAAGTCGATCTGGTCCTCGTCGGCGTCGAGGTCCATGAACAGCTCGTAGGTCTCGTCCACGACCTCGTCGATGCGGGCGTCGGCGCGGTCGGTCTTGTTGACGACCAGGATCACCGGGAGCCGCGCGGCCAGCGCCTTGCGCAGCACGAACCTGGTCTGTGGCAGCGGGCCCTCGCTGGCGTCCACCAGCAGCACCACGCCGTCCACCATGGACAGCCCGCGCTCCACCTCGCCGCCGAAGTCGGCGTGGCCGGGGGTGTCGATGATGTTGATGGTCATCCCGGCGTGCCGGACGGCGGTGTTCTTGGCCAGGATCGTGATGCCCTTCTCGCGCTCCAGGTCGCCGGAGTCCAGGACGCGGTCGTCCACGTCCTGGTTCTCGCGGAACGCGCCGGACTGCCAGAGCATGGCGTCGACCAGCGTCGTCTTGCCGTGGTCGACATGGGCGACGATCGCGACGTTCCGGAGGTCATCGCGCGTGGAGATGGGCATGCGGGCTCGCCTTGGGGTCAGGTTCGGGGATCGCCGCAGACGCGCGGCCTTCTCAGTCTACTTGGCCGGACGGGGTCCTGCGCGGCCTCCGGTCACCCTTTCGCCCCATCCGGTGGATTTGGTCTATTTGGCCACTTTTGCCGGTTCTCTGTACAGTCCTGCAGATCCGGTCGTTCGGCGTCCCGCCCCCGGGACGACGGCCGGACCGCCGAGTCCCGCAAGGGAACCGGGGACCCAGAGCTAGCCCCGGGGTGAATCGGCGCGTGTGCCCGTGACGCGCGCCGTAGGGCGACTCCTGGCCCGAACCCGTCAGCTAACCCGGTAGGCGGAGAAGGAGAGGAGAGCACGGTTTGACACCGGCACCCCGTGAACGCCGTTTCGCCATGCCCGCCATCGCCTCCGCCGCCGTCGTCGTCTTCGGCGCCGGAGCCCCCATCGCCGCCCAGGCGGCCGTCCGTCCCGCGCACGCGCCGGCCGCCGCCTCCGCCGCCGCGCTCGCAGCGGCGCCTTCGCCCTCGGCCTCGTCCTCGGCCCGGACGTCCAGGAAGCCCACCGAGGGCGAGCTGCGCAAGCGGCTGGACGCGCTGAACACCGAGGCCGAGAAGCTCACCGAGCGCTACAACAAGGCCCGGGTCGACCTGGACAGGGCACGGCGCGCCGAGCAGGACGCCGCGAAGACGGCCGCCGCGCTGGAGGCCCAGGTCGCCCCGGCACGGCAGGAACTCGCCAGGCTCGCCGCCGCCGACTACATGACCGGCGGCCCCGACATGCTGTTCAGCGGCGGCGACACCGGCGGGCTCGCCGCCTCGGCCTACCTGGCCCGGAACCAGGCCGCCGTCGTCAACCGGCTCCAGGCGCAGATCGACCGGGCCAACGCCGCCCGCCGCGCCGCCGCCGCGCACACCGCCCAGGTCCGGCGGGCGGCGGCGGAGGCCGAGACCGCCCGCGCCGCCGCCAAGGCCAAGGTGGACGAGGTCACCAAGCAGCTCGACAAGCTGACCACCACCATCGCCAAGGACCCCCGCACCGGTCTCAAGGCCACCGTCAAGGGCTCCGGTCTGCCCGCCAAAATGGCCCGCAAGGCGCTCACCAAGCTCGGCAGCCCCTATGTCTGGGCCGCCGCCGGACCGAACAGCTTCGACTGCTCGGGACTGGTCGTCTGGGCGTACGCGCAGGTCGGCAAGAGCGGCCTCCCCCACTACACCGGCGCCCTGGTCAACGAGGGCACGAAGGTGAGCCGGGACCGGCTGCGCTCCGGCGATCTGGTCTACTTCGGCGCGAGCCTCCACCACATGGGCATCTACCTGGGCGACGGCATGTTCCTGCACGCCCCGCAGACCGGCGACGTGGTCAAGATCTCGAAGCTGTCGGACCGTTCCGACTTCGCCGCCGCCAACCGCATCGAGTGACCCTTCACGGCGCTCGGGGCGCTCAGGGCGCGGCGTTCAGCAGATGGGGGCGGACGGCCTCCACCACCGGGAGGTCGCCGGGCAGCCAGTCCACCGAGTAGAGATCGTCGGGGCCGAGCCAGCGCAGCGCCAGATGCTCCAGCGGGCGCGGCTCGCCCTCGACGATCGCGGCCGTCCACACCCGCAGCACGCCGCCCAGGCTCAGCGGCCAGTCCGCGCCGATCCGGGCGGTCAGCGCGATCCGGATGCCCAGCTCCTCGGCGCACTCGCGGAGCAGCGCGTCCTCGTCCGACTCCCCGGGATCGACCTTGCCGCCGGGGAACTCCCAGCCGCCCGCCAGCTCCTCCGGCTCCGCCCGCTGCGCCGCGAGCAACCGTCCACCGGCGATGATCGCCGCTCCGACCACGGTGTTCATGGCGCCGACCTCCGGGTGTCCATGGCGTCGATGCCGGGGTCGCCGCTCAGGATGCCGCTCCTTCCCGGTACCCGGCCATGGGGGCGGGCCGGACGGCGCCGACGACCCGGATCGCGTCCTGGACGATCTGTTCCAGGTGACCCCCGTGGGCGCCCCTCCAGTAGACCTGGCCGCACTCGGTGCAGCGGCCGTACACGTCGTAGCTGCGGCGCGTACCGTCCTCCAGGTCGCGCTCGACCTCTTCCTTGTCGACCGCGACCAGCACGCCGTTGCACGCGGTGCAGCGCGTCCAGGGAGCAAGCGGAGGCGCGAACCGTTCCAGCAGGTCGTGCAGCTGGTCGTCGGGGCGGGACCCGCGCACGTACGCGCCGAACCACAGGGCGCGGCGGCGCAGGAGGCCACGGTCCTGGGTGAGCAGGACACGGCGCTCCTCGTTCGCCTGCACCACGAGCGCGGGGTCGTCCATGTCGTTGTGGTACGCGGTGTCGAGTCCGAGCAGGCGCATGCGGCGAGCCAGCGTGCCGAGGTGGACGTCCAGCAGGAAGCGGGGCGCGGTCTGGCCCTCGTCCAGCGGGACGGGTTGCGGCCTGGGCACGGCCTCGACGCTCACCTCGGTGCCCGGGGCGGGCTGGTGCGCGGGACCGACCGGCTCGCCGTCGACGGTGAGCGGGCCGATCTCGGTCAGCGGCACGCCCAGCGACTCCACGATGTGGCCCACGGTCGACGTGCCGTCGTGCGCGACCGTCTGCCGTTCCTGCCGCCGCGCGGCGGGAAGGAACCTCAGCAGGTCGCTCGCGACCCGGACACTGATCTCGGATTCCACGCGGCCAGCATGCCACGCCGGAGCACGCGATCGTTCCGATTAACGGGCCGTTCACGGCATACCGCCGCACGGTGGTCGCGGGCGGCGTTCGGCCACAAGACGTCGACGTTCCTGGTCATGGCGGGCGCCGGTACGGTTGAACCACCCTTCCCGGAGGAGGAGTGTGGTGCGCGACTGGCTCATCGGGCTCGGCGCGGCGGCGGCGCTGATCGTCCTCTCCTGGGGCGTGCTCATCCTGCTGGCCCGGACGCTGCCGCCCGGCCTGGCCCGCGACCTGGCGGCCTTCCTGCCCGACTGCGCCACCACCGTCCGGAGGCTGCGGCGCGACCCCCGCGTGCCGAGGCGAGCCAAGTTCGCCATCGTGTTCGCGGGGCTGTGGGTGGCCGGCCCCATCGACCTCAGCCCCGAGTTCCTGCCGGTCATCGGCCCGCTGGACGACATCGTCGTGGTCGCGCTGGCGCTGCGGTACGCCGCCCGCCGGGTGCCCAGGGAGGTGCTCCTCGCCGCCTGGCCCGGCGAACCCCGGCTGATCGAACGGCTGCTCGGCCCGCGGCGCCTCACCCCCGGCTGACCGGCCGGGAAGGCCGGTCAGCCTCCGGTCTGGGCCCGGGCGGCCAGTTCCTCCACCCGGCGGCGCAGGTCGGGCCTGGCGAGCGGGCGTGTCGTGCCCACCCAGTCCGGGCGCCGGTACGGCTTGACGCCGATGTTGGGCGAGCACGTCGCGCAGCTCGCCACGATCATCTTGTTCTTGTCGATCACCATGCCGACATGGCCCGGACGGCCCGGCCCGGTGCCCGGACCCGAGTTGAAGAACACCAGGTCGCCCGGCTGCTCCTGCCCCTTGGCGATCTTCACTCCGAACGGCCACTGCTCGAACGTCGTACGCGGGATGGACAGGCCGACGCTGCGGTACGCGCCCTGCAGCAGGCTGGAGCAGTCCCAGGCGTCCGGGCCGTTGGCGCCGAACACGTACCGCTTGCCGCGCTGCGCCATCGCGAACGAGATGATCTGCTGGACGAGCTCGCTCGCGTTCGCCGGCAGCCGGTCGTCCTCGCAGTCGATGCCGTTGGACTGGACGATCGTGAAGTCGCCGCCGACGTACCGCTTCGCCCAGTCGAGCACCAGGTTCACGTAGTCCCACGAGTGGTTGTACATGAACAGGGCGGTGCGCATCCGCTCCGGGGCGCCGTTGTGCTTGAGGTAGCGGGCGGCGGACGGGATCGCGTCGTCCGGATCGTAGCGGTCCTTCTTGCCGTCCCCGTCGCCGTCCACGCCGAACGACCGGAACGTCGGCTCAAGGAACTGCATGGGGCCGCCCGCGCCCGCGTAGTTCTCGCCGCTGCTCACGCCCGGCAGCCGCGACGTGCCATGGCTGGTCTCGACCTTGCCGATCCCGGCGAGCACGTTCCACGGAATGCCGTACTCCGCGCCCGCCTTCTTGTAGAGCTCCAGGTAGTTCGCCGGGATCGCGCGGGCGTCCTGCGCCTCGGCGGGCTGCGCGCCGGCCTGCGAGGTGTCGACGCAGTTCGCGGCGCCCGCTCCGCCACCGCCGAACATGAACTGGCTGGCGCCGAACAGCACCGGGACGATCATCAGCGCGGCGAACAGCGTCCCGGCCGCGCCCAGCGCCGCCGCGAGCAGCAACCGGCGCCGGGTCATCCCGTGCCGCCTTCCTGCCCGGTGTCGCCCGTGCCGCCCGTGTCACCCGCCTGGCCCGTGTCCGCGGGAGCGAACGCGTACACCCGCAGCGTGCTGCCACTGCGCGCCACCGTCACCGCGTACTGCTCGCTCTCCTGCGCCTGCCTGCCGTCCTTGGTCACCTGCTGCTTGCCGGTGACCAGGAAGATGATCGAGTTGTCCTCGATGTCGCGGACCCGGTCGAGCGTGGCGCTGCCCTGCGCCACCACCCGCTGGCGCCGCCGCTCGTCCAGGATGCCGGGCGAGGCGGACGACCGCCGCAGCTCGACCAGCAGCTCCTCGGTCACCATCGGCGCCAGCCGGTCCGCGTACGCCTGCGGGTCCTCGTCGTACCGGTACGTCCCGTACGCGGCGGTGAAGCGCTGCGCCAGGCCCGCGGCCGTCGCGAACTCCTGGCGGGAGAAGGGCAGCAACCGGTACACGTCGAACTCGTTCGACGACACCGGCCCGGAGATCCCCGGCGGCGGCGCCGCGGGACCGGCCGGGCCGGCGGTCGCGGCGCGGGGCCCGCCCGCGTCGCCGTCCCCGTCACCCGAGCCGCCGGTGTCGGGGGCGGCCAGCGTCAGGTAGATCCCGACGACGGCCAGCACCACCACCAGCCCCGCGAACAACAACTTGCGCTGCCTGTCCGTCAGGTTCATCTAGTCGTTCCGCTCCGCATCCCCGTCCTCCACGGGACGCAGCCAGAACGGGAGCGGGGGCCCTTCACCGGAATCGCGCCGCCCCCACAGCGGCGGGGGCTGCGGCCTGCCACCGGCGCCCCTGTCCGAACTCGACGCGCCGCGCGGCTTCGGCACCCCGGGCGCGGGCTCACCGGGCCTGCTCGGCGCGGGCGCGCCACCGCCCCTGCCGCGGGACGGGGACGAGCCGCCGCCCGACCCGGACCCGCCGCCGCGTTCACGTCCACGTCCGCCGCCGAACCAGCCGCCGCCACCCGAGCCGCCGCCTCGTGAGGAGCCGTTGCCGCCGCCCGAGCCGTTCCCGCCGGAACCGCCGTTCGATCCGCCGCTGCCGGGACGCGCCGTCCACGACGTGGGACGGGCTGTGCCCGACCCCTTACCGGAGCCGCCGGAACGCTTCCCTCCGCCGGAGCCGCCCGAACCGCCGGACGATCCGCGCCCGAACGCACCCGCGAGCCCGCCTCCGCCGCCGTCACCGGAGGAACGGTCGGAACCGGCCGCGCCACCGTCACCGGACCCGCCGCGCGTCGGCAGGTTGAGCGGCGGGGCGCCACGCCGTGACCGTCCCTGGGCCGCCGCCGACACTCCCCCGCCGCGCGGCTTGGCCGCCAGCACGGGCGCCGCCTCCGGCGACGAGCCGTCGCCCGCCCCCGCCCCGGCGGCCCGCCGATCGATGCCCGCCCCGGCGGCCGGTCCCTCGCCGGGCACCGTGCCGGGCTCCACCGTTCCCTCGTTCCTGCCGACGCGGCCGAGCCGGTTGCCCATGCCCGGGACCAGCGCGCCCGCCACCGCCGCCGTGTTGGTGCGCGCCACCGCGACCGACTTGTCGAGCTGGCGCTCGCTCTTGGTCCGCTCGCCCATGGCCGAGTACCCGACGGCCGAGAACAGGTGCTGGAACGGCTTGCGGTAGACGAACGCCGCGAACGTCACCAGCGCGATCAGCAGGATCTGCAGGCCCCACGGCAGCGTCTCCCCGAGGATCAGCCCGTACGCCCACAGCAGCAGCGACAGCACGCCGATCAGCGCGGCCTGCTTGAGCAGCATGGACAGCAGCAGCTCCAGCCAGCGCACCGCGATCACCCGGCCGATGCCCGGATGGATCCCGATGCCCAGGAAGATCGGCCCGGCCACCAGCAGCAGCAGGAACGCGATCTTCACCACGATCAGCGCGATCGCGATCACCATGATCAGCAGCCCGGCCACCAGCGCGGCGAACAGCCCGCCGAACGCCACGGCCAGCCTGTTCTCCCAGTTCTTGCCCTGGAACAGCGGGTAGGTCCCGGCGTGGTTCTCCTTGATGTCGTTGGCCACGTCCTTGTAGGCGTCGGCCTTCTTCGCCAGGTCGACCTTCTGCCCGCCGTAGGTCTCGGTCAGGTCCACCGCCTGCGACCACAGCAGCTTGTCGGCGTTGTCCTTGACGATCTTGGCGTTGGGGTCGGTGGTGCCGAACTCGCCCATCAGCCACGGCTTGCACACCAGCGCCACCCACAGGCCGTTGGCGTTGCGCGTGGTCGAGTCCACGTTCGCCTGGCGCGTCGGATCGGGCTTGCCCGCGGGCGGCGGAATGCACGACGACCCCTTGGTGTCGCTCTGCGGCAGCGCCGCGTTGAACGCCGCGCTGGTCGCCTCCGACACCTTCGTCCCCAGCGTGGTGAAGTCGGCGGGCCGCGCCACCAGCCAGATCAGCGCCACCATCGCCGCGACCATCCAGATCACGCCCTCGGTGACCTTGCTGGCCCGCTTGCGCACCAGCCCCCACCAGGCCAGCCACATCGCGCCGAGGATCACCACCCAGGACCAGTACCGGGCGTTGAACGTGGACCCGATGTCGCTGATCACATCGTCCACGGTGTTCTTCAGCCAGCCCAGCAGCGACTCGGACGCGGCCGCCTGGTAGACGCTGATGGTGGTCCTGTCGATGGCCCGCACCAGCGTGAAGGTGGTGTTGGCCAGGGCGTTGCCCATCATCGCCATGGCGTCCGAGCAGCCCATGTCGACCGCGTACCAGTTCTGCCCGGCGGTCCCGTACCGGTCGTAGTAGGTCATCCGGTCGGCCGGGGTCCGCTTCAGCTCCTCGCTCGGGTAGTCGGGCGGCTTGATCATCCCGTCCGTGCCGGAGCCGTACTGCTCGGGCGCCGGGTTGTCGGCGGGACGGCACGGGTCGCCGCCGAACGGGCCCGCGCCCGCCATCGGCGACCAGCCCACCACGAACAGCGCCGCGATCACCATGAGCAGGACGGAACGACGTCCCCTCAGCCCGCGGCGCGTTCTTCTCCGTGTCCCGAGCGACGACGCGTCCAGGCCCTCCGCGGGGGAACGCTGCAACCGCCGCGTGGACGCACGGTTCCGGGAACCCTTGGGCTGAGCTCTTGAAATCACGTAACCCCACCTTGTCCCTGTGCGGCTTCGGCCCCCGTGATCGTGAGTTCGGCCGAGCCCGGACGGGACCGGGTCGGGTTGGTGTCCAGCCAGCGCCGCAGCTCCTCGGAGATCAGGTCCACGCCGATGCGTCCCGCGCGGCCGTCCAGGTCGCGGAAGATGCACTCGCCGTTGCCGAGGTTGCGCAGCACGGCCTTGTGCTCGTCGGAGGTCTCCACCCCCAGGAGAGACATCACGTTGCCGACCTCGATCCGCTCGGTGGAACGGAACGAGAACACCGACGAGAGGCAGTTGGTCACCTGTTCATTCAAGAGGTCCCCGGCGTTCTGGGACACCAGGATCAACGCAGTGTTGCGAGAACGGCCCATCCGCGAAACTTCCGGCACCAGCTTGGCGCCCTCCGGTGTCGATGTGATGGCCCACGCCTCGTCCAGGAAGATCGCCTTCGGCAGCCGGCGGTCGAGCCCGTGCATCAGCCGCCGCGCGAACTGCGACACCAGGTACATCAGCGCGACCGACAGCCGCTGCTCGTAGGAGTAGTCGTCGCGGGAGATCGCCACGTCCGGCAGGGTGAGGCCGCCGAGGGTGAACACGGTGGTCCAGCCCTCGGTGTCGATGCGCTCGCCCCCGTACGGGTCGAAGCACAACCGCGCCAGCCGCATCTCCGACATCGAACGCAGCACCGCGCCCAGGTTCTTGGACGCCGGGTCGTCCGACGACTCCAGATAGGAGACGACCCGTCCCAGCGAGGGACGCTCGGCGTTGGCGACCGCGCCGACCGCCTGGATCATCGCGGACTCGCGTTCCTCCGACATGCGCGGCAGCAGCAGCCGCAGCGTCTCGGTGGCCATCGTCTTCTTCGCCGCCAGGTCGTCCCCGAACGAGAACGGGTCGAGCAGGCCGGGCGCCGCCGACCCCAGCGGCAGGATGCGGGCCTTGCGCCCACGCGACTTCAGCAGCTCCACCAGGGACTCGGCGTCCCCCTTGGGGTCGATCGCGGCGACCGTCACCCCGCGCAACGCCATCTGGTAGATCAGCAGCAGCGCGAGCGTGGTCTTGCCGCCGCCCGGCTCACCGGTGATCGCCACCGCGGTGGGACGGTTGCGCGCCGCGGCCACCAGCGGGTCGAAATGCACGATGGACCGGGCGCGGCCCAGCGTCTCCCCGATGTACGGGCCCACCCACCCCTCGTTCTCCTGGTCGGGACGGTCGCCCAGGTCGACGGTCGCGGTCGGCATGCCACCCGCGATCGTGCGCAGCGGCTGCCGCTGCGCGTACGCGTTCAGCCGGATCCGGTCACCCGGCAGGCTCTCCAGGAACAGCGAGAACTGGTCGCCGGTGGAGTTCACCACGTCGATGCCGATGTCGCGGTAGTGCTCGACGACCGCGTCCACCCGCTGGGCCAGCAGCTCCTCGGACGGCGCCGACACGATCAGCCGGTGCCACCCGTACACGAACGGCAGCCGCTCCTTGGTGATGCCGTGCTCCAGCATCCGCGCCGCGTCGATCTGCTCGGCCAGCGCGATCGGCGCCTCCGCGCCCGCCTCACGGATGTGCTGGTCCATGTCGCGGGCGTGCGCCAGCTTGCGCGACACGTCCTTGGACGCCTTCGCCGGCGGGATCAGCTTCATCCGCGAACTGATCTCGACCGGGAACGGCAGCGCGTCGGCGTAGTGGAACCACGGCTCGCCATCGGGGAACGGCATCATGTCGGGGAACCGCGCGAACGACAGGTACGCCACGTACGACTGCGCGGTCGCGCTCGTCCCCACACCGGTGAAGTTGGGCTGCTCCACCCGCAGGTACGAGCGCCCGTTGTGGATCGCGCCCTCCACCAGCGCCTCGATCTCACCCTTGCCCCAGGTGCGGCGCGGCACCGCCGACGGCGGCGGATCGGCCAGCGACGCCGTCACCGCGTGCTGGAACAGCCACGCCAGCTCCGTCGACGCGGCGTGCCGCGCGTACAGCGCCGACCCGCCCAGCGCGCGGCCCACCCGTTCGGCCTGCTCCGTCCACCGCGCGATCTCCCGCTTGTCGATCGCGTCGTCGGAGATCCCCAGGACCTGCTCGCTGCGCTTGTAGAACCCGAGCCACTGCGACAGCACACCGCCGGACAGCTGCGCGCCCACCCCACGAGGGCCGAGCCGCACCCCCAGGTAGACCTCCTTCGTCCAGAAGTCCTTCGCCCAAACGTGCGCGTAGGTCTCCTCCAGGTACTCACGCCACCCCGGCCCGCCGTCGGACGTACGGTCCAGCGCCAGCGCCCAGTCGGCCGCCGGGTACGTACGATGCGCGATCCGCAGATGGATCTCCGCGTCCTGCATCCGGATCCCGGCCAGCGCGATGGTGATGTTGGTGGCCAGCGCCTCCCGCTCCTCGCCGGTGGTGAACTCGTACGACACCGTCGGCAACCGGAAGTACGCCCACGCGGCGTTGTCGGTGAGCAACACCCGATCGTCGAAGTACCGCACCGCCAGCCGGCTGGCCCGCGCCTTCGTCTTACTCATGCCCCCACCCCGCAAACACCCTGAAGCCCAACATCCACCCGCACACCGACAAACCCCGCCGCCGCATCACCACACGCCCCCGCGACAGGCGCGCCCGCTCCCTCGATGCTGCACGCGTGCAGCATTTCCACGTATGGCGGACAAGACGCGATGAACGTGCTCGCTCCTCCGTCGCCGCACGCGAACAGCGCTTCCACGCATAGCGGACAAGACGCGATGAACGTGCTCGCTCCTCCGTCGCCGCACACGTACAGCGCTTCCACGCATAGCGGACAAGACGCGATGAACGTGCTCGCTCCTTCGTCGCTGCGCGCGTTCATCGAGAAGCCTCCTGCTCCTGCTGAACATCCTGGTAACGCTCGGGGATGACGGTGAAGCCTCCGGCGACCACGCCGGCGAGCGCGAGGTAGGCGCGCCGGGTCGGCGCCCGCAGGGACTTCAGCTCGTTGCGCGGGGCCCGGTCCATGCTCAGGTGATCGTCCCACGGGATCCGCACCAAGGCGCGGCAACGCCCGCGGGCGACCGCCTCGGCCTGCTCGACATCGTCCATGCTGCGGCGGCTCACCCCGTTGATCACGGTCACGGCGCGGGTGCGCAGTTCCTCGTAGCCGTGGCCGTCCAGCCACTCGAACGTCATCGCCACCGCGCGGGGTGCGTCCGCGCTGGCCGGGGCGACCAGCACGATCTGGTCGGCGTACGGCAGGACCCGCGCGACCACGGCCGCCGCCGCGTCCAGCAGGGTGATCGAGTAGAACCGGTCCAGCGTGCGGATCGCGAGCGCGTAGTCGCGGTCGTCCAGCGCCTGCAGCGGGTTCTTGCCCGCCGCGATGACCTCCAGCCCGGACTTGGCCTGCGAGGTGTACCGGCGCATCGCGGTCAGGCTGCCGATCTGGTCGGCGCGCGTGATGAGCCCGGTCAGCGTCTCGTTGGTCTCGCTGCGCGTCCGCCGCGCCAGCGCACCGGGGCCGGGGTTGATGTCGATCGCGACGACCGGCTCCCCGTTGTGCTGGGCGAACGTGTGCCCCAGCATCAGCCCGGTCACGGTCTGCCCGGCGCCCCCCGTGCAGCCCAGCACCACGATGTGGCGGGTGCCCTGGAACGGCTGCTGCAACCTCTGCTGGTACTCGGCGTCGGCCTCACTGTGCCCGCCGCCCACCGCCTGGATCAGCCGGCGCAGCCCGCCCCCGCCATGCTGGTGCTCGGGCCCAGGCGGCGTGATCGCCGGCTCGGACGGCGGCGCGGCCGGTGGCGGCGGCAACGGCCTCCTCGGCGGAGCCGGTCGCACCGGTGACGCGGGCCCCGACCGCACCTCCCGCGACGGCGCCGGAGGCGGCGGCTCCTCCTGAACGGGCGGCGGCGGTGGCTCAGGCTCCGCCCGAGGCGCGGGAACGGGAGGCCACACCATCGCATCGGTGGTCGCCGGACGCAGCGGCCTCGACAACCCGTCCGACCATGGCTTGGGCACCCGCGGAGCCTCCGGCTCCTGCTCCTGCTCCGCCTCACGCCCGAACGCCCCGGGGACCATCGGAATGTCCGGCCGCGTCACCGGCGCGCCGCCCCCATGCTGCTGAACCGGAATGTCCGGCCGCGTCACGGGAGCAGAGCCCGCGCCCTCCCCATTCGGGAGGTACGCCGCGTCCCACTCCTCGGCTCCAACCGGCGCGTCCTCCGAGTCGACCGGTGTCCCCTCGACATCACCGGGCGCGCCACTGTCACGCGCCTCGGACTCAGCCGACCTCGCGACAGGCCTGTCTTCAGGAACGGGTGTACGCGACTCGGCGTCCGCATCACCATGCTCCGCACCCGCGATGGGCGCTCCCTCGACACCCACCGCGCTTGCACCGACTGCGCTACCGTCCCGCGTCCCGGAACCGAGCGCGCCCGCAACCTGCCGGTCGCCGGGCGCAGACGTTGTGCCCGGCTCGCCAGTTCCATCGCCGTGCGCCGCACCTACAGCGGGCGTCCGCTCAACACCGGACGCGCCATCACCACGCCTCCCAGAACCGGCCGCACCCACAACCCGACGATCGCCAGCAGCGGGCGTTGCACCCGACTCGGCAACCCCATCACCCTGTACCGCGCCCGCAACCGTCGCCCCCTCCGCAGAGGGCGTGCTTGGGCCAGCCACGCCACCACGTGCACCCGCAACACGACGGTCACCAGGGGCGGGCGTTGTGCCCGGCTGGCCAATCTCATCGGCGTACGCCGCGCCCGCAACCGTCGCCCCCTCCGCAGAGGGCGTGCTTGGGCCAGCCACGCCACCACGCGCACCCGCAACACGACGGTCACCAGGGGCGGGCGTTGTGCCCGGCTCGCCAGTACCATCGCCGTGCGCTGCACCTACGACAGGCGTCCGCTCAACACCGGACGCCTCGTCACCGCGCCTGCCAGAACCGGCCGCACCCGCAACACGCCCGTCACCAGGCGCGCGCACCGTACCCGGCCCGGCGGCCCCATCGCCATACGCCTCGCCTGCAACCGGCGCCCCCTTCGCAGAGGGCGTGCTTGGGCTGGCCGCGACACCGTACGCGCCCGCAACACGACGGTCACCAGGGGCCGGTGTTGTGCCCGGTCCGTTTGTGCCATCGGTGTACGCCGTGCCCGCCGCGGGCGATCGGTCGGCGCTCGATGCGGTATCACTGCGTCTGCCAGAACCGGCGGCACCAGCGACACGCCTGTCACCGGGCGCGGGTGTTGTGCTCGGCTCGGCATGGCCGTCGCCGGCGACAGGTGTTTGAACACCGGGTGCGTTCGGGCCAGCCGTGCCAGTGCGCCCCGCAACGCGGCGGTCGCCGCTGGGAGCGTGGGCGCTCGCTGCTTCTGGGGTGGGTGTTCTGGTGGGGGGCTTCCAAGGGTGGGGTTCTCGGGCCAGTTCCAGTTGGGGGGTGGCCGGGGGGTTGTCGAGGGTGGCGGGGGCTTCCTCTTCGTGGGAGATGTCGCGGGTGGTGCGGCGCCAGGGTTTGGGGTCGGGTTGGCGCGCGGCGGCCACCTGGGCGAGGGGCTGGGGGGTGGACGCGACCGCGGGGCTCGGGGCGAACGCGGGACGGGCGGGGGCCTCCTCCACAACGGGGCGGCGCTTGCGGGTCTTGCGGTGGGCCTTGAGCGCGGCGCGCTCGGGGGCGGCGGCCTGGGGGCGGCGCCAGACACGGGCCACGACGACGACCTCGCGGGGCTCGCGGATGGGGGTGAGGCGGCACCAGGTGCGGGGCTCGGTGAGGTAGCGGGTCTGCGAGATGAGCAGCTCGGTCAGGCGTTTGCCCTCGATGACGGGACGGGTCGCCATCCAGGTGAGGATGCCGGGCGGGACGATGTAGAGCACGTGCCACGGCGACTCGAACGGGACGCCGACGAAGCGCAGCAGCAGGATCCACGGCACGAACACGCCCGCGAACACGCCGATCTGGACCAGCGGCAGCGGCATCGGGAGCCGCAGGTCGTACAGCTTGTACAGCCGCTTCTCAATGCGCCAGATGTTCGTGTACGTGGGTAGATCCACGCCCCTACTCCCCTAACTGTGCGAGCACAGTGTCGCCTGCCTGCCCCGTGCGGGGTGGCCACGCACCCGGTTCCGGGCGCCGCGGATCAGGTCAGCTCCACTCCCAGCGCCCGGGCGATGGCCCTGGCCGTGGTCTCGATGATGTTGGGTACGTAGAAGACCACCCCGATTCCGATGGCGAGCAGGATGAACTGGACGAAACGCGTGATCTCCCGGGTGAACAAAAAGAAGATCGCCACGATCGAGACGATGACGAGGAACAGCGGGCCGAAGATCTGCCGCAGCCAGTCGGCGAGCTGGTCGGTCTGAAGATCGTCCCTCGGCGCCAAGACCTTGAACGGAATCGACGCCATCCACTGGTGCAGCATCGACTGACTACCTTCCTGGGTCGGCGGGCGGGTCGGGTACGGGGCGGACGGGCGCACCCCTGGCGGGCCCCGTCATGACGCACCCGGCTCTGTGGTGCCGCGGATGTCTCGCACGTACCAGGTCGTGCCCTTCTTCACCATGTCGAGCTCGTAGGTCTGCTCCAGCTCGGCGCCGCCGGCGTTGCCGGGGACCTGCCAGGCGACGGTCGCGGTGACCGTGCGCTCGCCGGCGTCTCCTCTGGGCGCGTTGACCTCCCTGACCTGGACGAAGGTGACCGAGTCGCCGAGCCCCGCGATGGCGCCGCGCTCGGCGAACCGCGCCAGCGTCGCCTGGTCGCTGCTGGCGTACGCCTTGAAGAAGGTACCGAGAACGGGTGCGAGCTCGCGCTCCAGGGCGGTGTCGCGTTCCGGGAGTCCACTTTGCGGCAGCGTGGCCTTGGCCGGTGGCGGCAGCAGCGCGGGACGCGCCTTGATGACGAGCGCGCCGTTCTTGGCGTAGACGGGTACGGCGAGGCGGAGCCAGCGGTCCTGGGCGCGGGCGAGGACGGTGACGACACCGTTGTTGGCGTCGCGCGCGTCCACCCCCGCGACGTGGACCGACTGCACCCTCAGCTCGCCGAGTCCGTTCCAGCCGAACTGGCCGTCGGCGCCGTCGGGGATGAACGTGCGCAGCTGGGCCTCGCGCGCCGCGGCGTTCTGCTGGTCGTAGTTGAGGTACACGTTGGCGAACTGGAGGGCGAAGGCGCCGGCGGCGCTGGTGGGGAAGCCGGTGCCGCGCCCTTGGGTGGGGCCGGTCGGCGTCTGGGTGCCGCCGGACTCGGTGAAGCGTGCGAACGGCGCGCGGATGCCGTTGACGAGGATGACGATGATGAGCGCCCACAGCACGGCGCGCCCCACCCAGATCCACCAGCGGCCGCCGGAGCCGCCCCAGCGCCCGGGGCGCGGGCCGCCGCGGACCCTGCCGGTCTCGCTCGCGCGCCAGGGGCCGGCGGACGGGTCGAACGCGCGCATGCCGGGCGCGGACTCGTCGTCGACCACAGCGGTCCCACGGCCGTGTCCCACGGCCGATCTGCGAGCCATCCTGCCTCCGCTCGCGCCTCGCCCCCGGTCGGCGCGGTCATCTATGCGTCTGGTCGGGTGTCCTTGCGGGTGGTCTTTCCTGAACCCACCTCGGGCCCAGCGTAACCACGAGCGTCAATTGTTCCAGCGCATCCGAGTGAAGCACAGTCCCGGCACGCGGTTGTGGATAACGCGATCGATCCCGGTGACGACGGAAGAGTGCGCCAAACGGTGACGATCACCTATCCAAGGCTCCGAACCACGTGCGGATGCGCGTTTCGGACAAGCACCTTGAGCCGCAAGTTGCTTGATGACCACGTGTCGGAGTGGCGCGCAATTTGTTTCCTGAGAATCCGGCATCGTGTCCACTTCGCGACACACCGGGACCCGTGGGGCATCACCCGCCGCGCACACGTCGTCGCACGCGTGCGACGCACGTTCAAGCGGGACGTCACACGTTGAAGCGGAACTCGACGACGTCGCCGTCCTGCATGACGTAGTCCTTGCCTTCTATGCGGACCTTGCCCGCGGTGCGGGCGGCGGCCATCGAGCCCGCCGCGTCCAGGTCGTCGAAGGAGACGACCTCGGCCTTGATGAAGCCGCGCTGGAAGTCGCTGTGGATCACGCCGGCGGCCTCGGGCGCGGTCGCGCCCTTGCGGATCGTCCAGGCGCGCGCTTCCTTGGGGCCCGCGGTGAGGTACGTCTGCAGGCCGAGGGTGTCGAACCCGATCCGGACGAGCTGCGACAGCCCGGACTCCTCCTGCCCCATGCTCTGCAGCAGTTCCAGGGCCTCATCGTCGGGCAGCTCGATCAGCTCCGCCTCGATCTTGGCGTCCAGGAAGATCGCCTCGGCGGGGGCGACCAGGTCGCTCAGCCGGGCGCGCAGCGCCTCGTCGGTGAGTTCCGCGTCGTCGAGGTTGAACACGTACAGGAAGGGCTTGGCGGTGAGCAGGTGCAGCTCGCGCAGCAGCGGCAGGTCGATCCCGGCGCGCTCGGCGCCCGCGAACAGCGTGACGCCGTCGTCCAGCAACTTCTGCGCGCCCTGGACGGCGTCGACGACGGCGAGCTTGTCCTTGTCCTTCTTGGTCCGCGCCTCCTTCTCCAAACGCGGCAGGGCCCGCTCGATGGTCTGCAGGTCGGCCAGGATCAGCTCGGTGTTGATCGTCTCGATGTCGCGCGCCGGGTCGGTCTCGCCCTCCACATGGGTCACGTCCGGGTCGTGGAAGGCCCGGATGACCTGGCAGATCGCATTGGTCTCGCGGATGTTGGCGAGGAACTTGTTGCCCAGCCCCGCCCCTTCGGACGCGCCCTTGACGATTCCGGCGATGTCGACGAACTCCATCGTGGCCGGAATGATCTTGGCCGATCCGAAGATCTCCGCCAGCCGTTCCAGCCTGGGGTCGGGCACCCCCACCACGCCGACGTTGGGCTCGATGGTCGCGAACGGGTAGTTGGCGGCCAGCGCCTCGTTCTTGGTCAGCGCGTTGAACAGGGTGGACTTGCCGACGTTGGGCAGCCCGACGATTCCGATGGAGAGGCTCACGGCCGTCAAGTTTATGGGCCGCTGCGACCGGTCCAGGACCACGACCAGGTGAACGACCGGCCGGCCCCCTCAGGCTTCGGAGCCGCGGAGGAATTCGGCGATATGCCGGAACGCGGCCTTGCCTTCCGGGATGAAATCGGCGAACTGCGTGAAGACGTGCATCAGGCCGTCCCATTCCTGGTAGACGGCGCGCACCCCGGCGGCCTTGGAGCGTTCGGCCAGTTCGCGGGTCTCGTCCCGGAGGATCTCACTGCCGCTGGCGATCAGCAGCATGGGCGGCATCCCCTCCAGGTCGGACGCACCCGCACGGCGTGGTGCGAGCAACGGGTCGTCCTCGGACGCGCCCTCGCTGAAGCGGCGGCCGAGCCAGGCGAGCTTGCCCGGCGGTATGACGGCCTCGCTGCGCGCGTTGAGCCTGTGGGAGTCGGCCTCGCACAGGAAGTCCACCCATGGGGAGAGGAACGCGGCCGCTGCGGGCAAGCCGGTACGCGCCGCTTGAGCGCCAGTAGCAGGGCGAGCCCCAGGTGTCCCCCTGCCGAGTCACCGCCGATGACGATGTCGCTCGGGGCGTACCCGTTGCCCAAGAGGAAGTCGTATGCGGCGACGGCGTCGTCCAAGGCGTCGTAGGGGGTGTGCTGGGGAGCACGCCGGTAGTCCAGGGCCAGGACGGGACGTCCCGTAGCCGCCGACAGCCTCCATGTGGACGGACGGTAGAGGCGCGGGCTCCCGAAGAAGTAGGCCCCTCCATGCAGGTAGAGGAAGACCTTGCGTTCATCAGGGGAACCCGCCCGCACCCATTCGGCCCCGCACGTCCCAAGGTCTTCGGCGGCTAGCGCGACACCTGGCGGGACGGTCTGGACGTGGCTGAACGCGTCGGTCATCCGCTGGAAGCGCAGCAGCCCCTCGTCGGTGTCGGAGATCGATGCCCAGCCGCCCTTCACCACCGCCTTGACCACTTGGCAGGCGAGCCGGGCCTGCGCGCTGGGCGGGCCGCCTGGTTCGAGGGCGAGCGCGCGGGCGATCCTCCGTCCCACCGGAGTGTCCGTCACGGGACGAGTGTCGCGGGTGCCGGTGCCGCTGGTCGTCATGACTCTCCCTGTAAGTGACTTAGCAGTCTAATTGTCCGGTGCGCCGGGCACCTCCGGCGCGTCGCGCGGGCGCGCCCGTCCACCACTGTCACGATGAACGCATGGATCTCGCGCTGCTCGCCGGTCTCGCCCTCGGGATCGCCTTGGGCGCCGTGGTCGGCTTCGCGCTCGCGACCGGCCGCCAGGGCGCGCTGATCGCCCGCGCGCGGGCCGCCGAGGAGAAGCTGGCCTACGCCGAGGAGCGGATGGCCGAGCACTTCGAGAACCTGTCCGCCAAGGCCCTGGACGCCAGCAACCAGCGCTTCCTGGATCTCGCGGACGCCCGTCTCAAGGCCGCGGGGGCGGAGGCCGCGGGCGAGCTGGAACGTCGCAAGCAGGCGGTGGAGCATCTGGTCGCCCCGTTGAAGGACACCTTGGCCAAGGTCGAGGTCCAGTTGCGCGAGGTGGAGACGGGACGCCGCGAGTCGCACGCCATGCTCGCCAAGCAGGTCGAGTTCGTCCGGCACAGCTCCGAGCAGTTGCGCGGGCAGACCCAGGCGCTGGTGCGGGCGCTGCAACGTCCCGAGGCACGCGGCCGTTGGGGCGAGCTCCATCTGCGCCGCGTCGTGGAACTCGCCGGCATGGCCCATCACTGCGATTTCGATGAGCAGGCCACCTCCTCCACCGAGGGCGGCACCGTACGACCCGACATGGTGATACGTCTGGCCGGTGGCAAGAACATCGTCGTCGACTCCAAAGTGTCACTCGCCGCGTACCTGGAGGCCGTCGAAACGGGTGACCCGGTGCGGCTCGACGCGCACGCCCGCCATCTACGCGACCACGTGGACCGCCTCGCCGCCAAGTCGTACTGGCAGGCGTTCAGTCCCGCGCCGGAGTTCGTGGTGTTGTTCATCCCAGGGGAGGCGTTCCTCGCGCCCGCGCTGGACCGCGATCCCGAGCTGCTGGAGTACGCAATGCGCCGCCGCGTCCACATCGCGACCCCGACCACGCTGGTGACGATGCTGCGCACCGCGTCCTACGCATGGCAGCAGGAGGCGCTGTCACGCAACGCCCGCGCGGTGTTCGACCTGGGCAAGGAACTGTACGAGCGGCTGGGCACGTTGGGCGGGCACGTCGATGAGCTGGGACGCTCCCTCACCAGTGCGATCAAGGCATATAACCGGGCTGTGGGATCGCTGGAAACACGGGTGCTGGTCAGTGCCCGCAGGCTGAACGACCTCGGCGTGGTGGAGGGCCCTCTGGAGCCGCCCGGTCGCGTCGAGGAGGGTCCCCGCGCCGTGTCGGCTCCCGAACTGGCGGCCCCCGAACCGGCCACTGAACCGACCGCGGAACCGGACGCCCCAGAGCCGGACGATGACCTCGAATCACGGCTCGCCGGGATGGACGAGCCGGAAATGGGCAGAGGGAAACCGGACCGGCCGGAATCGGTTAACGGTGCGTCCGCTGAGCGTAAGAAGGGTGTCACGCGCCCTGGCTCCACGGCGGAACCTGTAGGTTTCGGTCGGCGGGCCAGCCCTGACCGCGCCGAACGCCGGGAGAGATGGCCATGAGTTCACCGACGGTACGCGAGGCGCCCGCGGGCGCCTCACCGGACGCAGGGGGACGTGTGCGAGGTCAGCGGGGCCGGGGCGGCCGGGGACGCGGCTCCGTCCCGGCACGGGGAAGCCGGGGAGGCCCCGTCACCCTGACCGGGCGCGGCGGCGTGGTCGTGGTGTTCGCCGCCGGGCTCGCCGGGGCGCTGGGGGCCCACTGGTTCGGCCTGTCCGTCCTGTCCGGGCTGGGGTTCGCCGCGGGCTGCGTATTGGCCGCGCTGGCCACCCGCAAGGCCGACCTGCTGACGCTCGCCGTCAGCCCGCCCGCGGTGTTCCTGGCCGCCACCGTCCTGGCGGAACTGGTCGCCGCCCTGGGCGAGCCCTCCCTCCTGCGCGGCGTCTCGGTGGGCGTGCTGTCCGCGCTGGCCCACGACGCGTCCTGGCTGTTCGGCGGCACGCTGCTGGTGCTGGCCATCACACTGCCCCGCGGCCTGATGGGCAACGTGCGCGAGCTGCGCGGCCGGTTGCGCGGCAGCCGCCTGTTCGAGCAGGAGGAGAACGAGAACCCCGTCCGCTGGGAGGAGCCCCCGGTCGGCAGGCACCGCGTCGCCCGCGAAGAGGCCGAGTAGGGCCGGGCGGGGGCTCAGACGACGGGCAGCGTCCGCAGGTCCTTGCGGAGCTCGTGCGGCAGCGCGAAGCGCATGCTCTCGGGGACGGACTCGACCTCCTCGACCTCCGCGAACCCCCGGGCGGCCAGCCACTCCAGGACTCCCTGGA
Source organism: Actinomadura sp. SCN-SB (assembly GCF_043906805.1). Classification (NCBI taxonomy): domain Bacteria; kingdom Bacillati; phylum Actinomycetota; class Actinomycetes; order Streptosporangiales; family Thermomonosporaceae; genus Actinomadura; species Actinomadura sp. SCN-SB. The sequence continues at coordinate 43,115 of NZ_JBIMPP010000005.1, forward strand.
CGAGCTCCTCCGGCACCGAGGCCCCGCTGGTGACGCCGACCGTGGTGACGCCCTCCAGCCAGGACTCCTCGATGTGCTCGGGGTAGTCGACCAGGTAGGCCCGGGCGGCGCCGTGCTCCTTGGCGACCTCGACCAGCCGTACGGAGTTGGAGGAGTTGGTGGAGCCGACCACGATCACGAGCTGGGCGCGGGCGGCGATCTCCTTGACGGCGGTCTGGCGGTTCTGCGTGGCGTAGCAGATGTCGTCGGACGGCGGGTCCACCAGGTTCGGGAACCGCTCCCGCAGCTTCTCCACCGTCGCGATGGTCTCGTCCACCGACAGCGTGGTCTGCGACAGCCAGGCGACCTTGTCGGGGTCGCGGACCTGGACGTTGGCGACGTCGTCCGGGCCGTCCACCAGGTGGATGTGGTCGGGCGCCTCGCCGGTGGTGCCGATGACCTCCTCGTGCCCCTCGTGCCCGATCAGGAGGATGTCGTAGTCGTCCCTGGCGAACCGGACGGCCTCCTTGTGCACCTTGGTCACCAGCGGGCAGGTCGCGTCGATGGTGCGCAGCCCCAGGCCCCTGGCCTCGTCGTGGACGGCCGGCGCCACGCCGTGCGCGGAGAAGACGACGATGGCGCCCTCGGGCACCTCCTCGGTCTCGTCCACGAAGATCGCGCCGCGTTCCTCCAGGGTCTTCACGACGTGCACGTTGTGCACGATCTGCTTGCGGACGTAGATGGGCGCCCCGTACTTCTCCAGGGCGATCTCGACGGTCTCCACGGCCCGGTCCACTCCCGCGCAGTAACCACGCGGCTTGGCGAGCAGGACACGGCGCTGGCTGTCGGAGGTCATGGCCCCATCGTACGAGGCGCCGCAGGCGTCCCGTACCGGCCGTGAGGGGACCGCGGATGGCTGCCGGGGGACAGGGTATTGGCACGTACGCGCAGGTGTAGCCGCCCATGTGATCCAGCGCACGGCTTTATTGACCAAAATTCCATTAGGCCGGGGTGCCGGTGCCGCGGCGATGCGGCAAAGTGAGGGTGGACACACGGTGCCGTCGTAGCAGGGAGAAGGAGACATGACGAGATCGCCGCGCCACCTCAAGCAGCAGGTGAAGGAGACGGTGGGCGAGCAGGTCCGCGACCTTCCGCTGCACGCGGTCCGGCTGGCGATGTTCGGCGTCGGCCGGGCACTGCTGCTGAGCGACCGGCTGACCAAGGACTACAAGGAGATCACCGAGGGCGGCGGGGTGCGCCCGGTGATCGGCCGGCTGCGCGACGACGTCCAGCACACCGCCGAGAAGGTGGTGGGACGCGTGATGGAACGGGTGCGCGGCGAGGAGCCGGCGCCCGAGCCCTCCCGGCCCCGCAAGACGGCCGATGCCCCCGCCAAGCCCAGCGCCCGTGGCACCGGCGAGATCTCCGTGGGCAAACCCGCTCCCGCGCCGAGCGCACGGCCCGTCCCCGACACCAAGCCCGAGACCGAGCCCCAGGCCAGGCCCGAGCCGGAGCCCAAGCCGGAGCCGGAGCCGGAGGCCAAGGCGAAGCCGGAGACCGAGCCCGAGACCACGAAGGAGCCGGAGACCAAGCCGAAGGCCGGCAAGACGGAGGGCAAGCCGGGGAAGCCGGACGAGTCCCTGTTCGAGCCGAAGCCCGAGGTGAAGCCGGCGGCCCCGGCCGAGGCCGAGAAGCTGGCCGCGGAACTCCCCGTGCCGAACTACGACGAGGCCACGCTGCCCCAGCTCCGCGCCCGCCTCCGCGGCCTGTCGTCCGACCAGGTGAAGCTGCTGCGCGAGTACGAGCGCAAGCACGCCGCCCGCCCCGACGTCCTGCGCATGTACGAGAACCGCATCGCCAAGCTGAACGGGCTCGGCTAGGGCGTCCTGGAGGGGGCGAACAGGGCGTCCAGGGCGGGGAGCGCGGCGACCAGGGCGGCGCGGTCCTCGGGGCTGAGCGCGGCGATCCGTTCCGCCATGAACGTGTTGCGCGCCTCCCGCGCCTCCTGGAGGCGGATGCGTCCCTCCGGGGTCAGGCTCGCGGTGACGACACGCGCGTCCGAGGCGTCCCGGCCGCGCGCGACGAGACCGGCCGCTTCCAGCCTGTTGATCTGCGCGGTCATGGTCGGCAGCCGGACGCCGTGCTCGGCGGCCAGCGCGGTCATCCGCATCGGCCCGCCCTCCAGCGACGCCAGCACCGAGACCTGCTGCCCGGTGACCGGCAGGTCCGCGCCGGCCTGCCGGAGCAGCAGGACGATGTCGCGCAGCCGCCGGTTCAGCCGCTCGGCCAGTTCGCGATCGGGATCCACCTGCGCCTCTCCGCATGACGTGTCGGTGTGAGCCCGGCGGGCCGGCGCCGGACGTCCGTCCTATCACAGCATGTCGCGGGCCTAGGCTGAGATCCCATGGCGATGCAGACCACAGCCGAGTCACCCGTTCCCGTGCGCACCATGCTCCAGGCGGTGGGCGGGTGGATCGGACGGCTGGGCCGCATCTGGGTCGAAGGGCAGATCACCGACCTCAACGCCCGCGGCGGCACCTGTTACCTCACGTTGCGTGACCCGGTAGCGAACATGTCGGTCCGGGTCGTCGGCCCGCGCGCGGTGTTCGAGGCCGCGGGCCCGGCCGTGACGGACGGCGCGCGCGTCGTGATCCACGCCAAGCCCGACTTCTGGATCAACCGCGGCACGTTCTCGCTCAGCGCGATCGAGGTACGGCCGGTCGGCGTCGGCGAGTTGCTGGCCCGGCTGGAACGACTCCGGCGGGTGCTGGCCGCCGAGGGGCTGTTCCGGCCCGAGCGCAAGCGCCCGCTGCCGTTCCTGCCCGGGAAGATCGGCCTGATCTGCGGGCGCCGGTCCGACGCCGAGCACGACGTCCTGCAGAACGCGCGGCGCCGCTGGCCCGCCGTCGCGTTCCGCGTGGAGAACACCGCCGTCCAGGGCTCGTACGCGGTCGGCGAGGTCATGGAGGCGCTGCGCAGGCTCGACGCCGACCCCGAGGTCGACGTGATCGTCATCGCGCGGGGCGGCGGCTCCATGGAGGACCTGCTGCCGTTCTCCGACGAGGCCCTGGTCCGGGCCGTCGCCACGGCCCGCACCCCGGTGGTCAGCGCGATCGGCCACGAGCAGGACACGCCGATCCTCGACCTCGTCGCCGACGTGCGCGCGTCCACCCCGACCGACGCGGCCAGGAAGGTCGTTCCGGACGTGCGGGAGCAGCTCCAGCTCGTCCGGGACCTGCGCGAGCGGGGCCGCCGGAGCCTGGCGGGCGGGATCGAACGGGAACTGGCGTGGCTGCGGTCGGTGCGGTCGCGTCCCGCGCTGGCCGACCCCGTCCGCGAGATCGAACCCCGCCGCCACGCTGCGCCGCGGGTACGCCATCGTCCAGCGCGACGACGGCTCCGTCGTACGGGACGCCGCCGAGGCCGCCAAGGGAGACCGGCTGCTGGTCCGCCTCGCCGACGGCCGCCTCGCCGTCACCGTCGAAGGCGACTCCGCGGACACGCGGGGGCGTCCCGGGTCGTAGGGTGGTGCCCGTGGCAGAGGCAGACGCTGAGGTCACCGGCGAACCGACGCCGGTCTCCGGTGAACGCATGTCGTACGAGCAGGCCCGCGACGAACTCGCCGAGGTCGTCAGGCGCCTGGAGACCGGCGGGCTGACCCTCGAAGAGTCCCTTGAGCTGTGGGAACGCGGCGAACGGCTCGCCGCGATCTGCGAGGAGTGGCTGGAAGGCGCCCGCGCCCGGCTGGCCGCCGCGACCGCCCCGGCCGAGAACGGCGGCTCCGGAGAGCCCGCCGCCCCCTTCTGAGCCCGTTCAGGACGGCGCCGGGGAGGGCGACAGCGGGGCGTTGCCCGTGGACTTCGGCTGGGGCTTGAGCGCGGAGGCCAGGACGCCCAGCTCCTCGAAGGACGCCGTGCCCGTCACCACGATCGTGATCCCGCTGGGCAGGGTGCGCACCAGCGAACGGGCGTTCTTGTCCACGCGGTGGTGCTTGTTCCAGGCGACCCCGTTGACCTGCTGGGTGCCGATCGTCTTCTTGATGCTGGTCATCCGCGGGACATACGCCGAAGCCTTCTCGTTGCTCTGCTCGACCGCCGCGTACTCGCCGGTCGGCGTCACGAACCCCAGATGCCACGCCACCGGGTCGTCGCCGCCGCTGCCCAGGCCGTGCACGCGCGAACTGGTGGCGCGCCACCCCGCCGGAAGGCCCTCGGGCGCGTACGCGACGTACGGGGCGTCGGCGCGCATCGCCCACAACTGGGCGCTGTAGTCGACCGTCGGCAGCAGTTCCTCGTCGTTGCGCGGACTGACCAGGTAGATCGCCCCCACCAGCAGCAGGCACACCGCCATGGCGAACGCGAAACCGCCCAGCCCCGTGGTGAGCCTCTTGTAGACCCCGGGACTCACCTCGATCGTCCCGCGCGAAGCGGCGGGAGACTCCGGAGCCTCAGGGCTCTCCGAGGGCGCGGCTTCCTGGGGTGTGGAGGTCTTCTCGGTCACGGTCCCAGGATCCCGCACCCTCAGGGCTGCTCTGTACGGGGGTTCCGGATCGTCCCGATGATCGCGAGGACGTCCGCCGCCAGCCGCCTTGAGGACTCCTCGTCCTCCCGGCTGTTCAGCTCCGACACCGCGCCCGCCATCGCCCCGGTCAGCACCGTCACCAGCGCCTCGTCCACCCCGCCATCGGCGGTATGGAACAACGCGGCGTTGCGGCGCGCCCACTTGTTCAGCCGCTGCCGCATCACCCGGTCGAACCCGGGCGGGCCGTCCCCCGAGATGAACAGCCGCGCCACATGCCCCTCGTCCAGGCAACCGTCCAGATAGGCGCGGGCACCGGCGATGAACAGGCGCATCGGGTCCTTCTCACCCGCCTCCCTGGCCGCGTTGATCGCCTCCCGGGTGCGCTCCTGCTGGCGGGCCTGGAACTCCTCGAACAGCGTCAGGTAAAGATCGGCCTTGCCGTTGAAATGGTGGTACAGGCTCCCGACGCTCGCCCCGGCCTTCGCGACGATGTCGGTCACCGCCGCCTGCGCGAAACCCGACTCGCGGAACACCTCACCGGCCGCGGACAACAACGCGCTGCGCGTCGCGGCCCCCCGGTCGGAGGTGCGCGCAGCCCCCTCGCCCGTACCGGACCCCCCGGAGGCGCCCGCCTGACGGCTCCCCGCCGGCGCGCCCGCGTCCGCGGTCACCCCACCGGCCGAAAGCTCGATGTCGCTGCTCATGGAGACTGAGATTACGCCCTCTCACAGGGGGGAAACGATCCCTTACCCGCTGGGAGACCGAAACGGGACTCAGGGCACGGGGACCCGCCACGACGCAGGACCGCTGGTCTGGTCCAATTTGTGGCGCCCTGATGCCCCCACGGAGAATTCGTGTCACCCACCGACCCAGTGTCGCCGATCGACCGAAAGGCCGTTGCGCATGTCCGATGACACCGTCCGTTCCCCGCTGGCCACCGAGCCGTCCGCGCCGGACCGCAACCTGGCAATGGAGCTGGTCCGGGTGACCGAGGCCGCCGCCATGGCGGCGTCCCGCTGGGTCGGCCGCGGCGACAAGAACGGCGCCGACGCCGCGGCGGTCAACGCCATGCGGCAGCTCATCAACACCGTCTCGATGCAGGGCGTCGTGGTCATCGGCGAAGGTGAGAAGGACAACGCCCCCATGCTCTACAACGGCGAAGAGGTCGGCGACGGGCGCGGCGCCGAATGCGACGTGGCCGTCGATCCCATCGACGGCACCCGGCTCACCGCCTACGGCATGAACAACGCCATCGCCGTCCTCGCCGTCGCCCCGCGCGGCTCCATGTACGACCCGTCCGCCGTCTTCTACATGGAGAAGCTGGTCACCGGGCCCGAAGCGGCCGACGTCGTCGACATCGAACGTCCCATCGGAGACAACGTCCGCGCCATCGCCAAGGCCAAGGGCTCCTCCACCGAGGACGTCACCGTGATCATCCTGGACCGGCCCAGGCACGAGGGAATGATCAAGGAGGTCAGGGAGACCGGCGCCAGGGTCAAGCTGATCACCGACGGCGATGTGGCCGGCGCGATCATGGCGGCCCGCGAAGGCACCGGCACCGACCTGCTCGTCGGCATCGGCGGCACCCCCGAGGGCATCATCGCCGCCTCCGCCATCAAGGCGCTCGGCGGCGTCATCCAAGGCCGGCTCTGGCCCAGAGACGACGCCGAACGCCAGAAGGCCGTCGACGCGGGCCACGACCTCGGCCGCGTCCTCACCACCGACGACCTCGTCACCTCCGACGACGTCTTCTTCGCCGCCACCGGCATCACCGACGGCGAACTCGTCGGCGGCGTCCGGTACAGGAAGGGCTCCGCGTTCACCCACTCGCTGGTCATGCGCTCCCGCAGCGGCACCATCCGAACGGTGGCCAGCGAACACAAGCTGGAGAAGCTCAGGGCCTACAGCACCATCGCGTTCTGATCATTGTGGGGGGCTGTGACATATGTGGGGGGGCGACCCCCCACACCCCCCGAAGCGGGGCCACCGGCCCCCGCCGCTCGCCTGGCGGCTCGCCGCGGTGACCGCCGACCCCGGTGTAGGGGCTCCGCCCCTACGACCCCGGCAGGGGGCTCCGCCCCCTGCACCCCCGGGTATTGGGGGCGTCTCTAGCGGCGTAGGCGGTTTTTCATTCGTTCTCGGAGGGTTCGTTTGGGGGCCTTGGCTTTGACGGAGCCGAAGACGAGGGTTCCTCCGACCTCGATGGTGGGGCCGTCGGGGGTGGGGCGGGTGCGTACCTCGCGGGTGCTGAGGATGGTGCGGCCCGTCACGTTCACTTGGACGCCGTCGGGGACGAGGATGCGGAGGCGGCCGCCGATGATCAGGGAGTCGAGGACGATGTGGCGGCGCTGGAGGACCGCCTGGCGCAGATCGAGCTCGACCGTTCCGAACAGGGCGAGGAGGGGGACCTTGACGGGGACGACCCAGCGGCCTTCGCGGCGCATGCGGCCGAAGAAGGCCGAGATCGGGCGGTCGTCGACCAGGATGGGCTGGGCCTCCTGGGGGCTGAGGTCCGCGGTGAGGCCGGTCAGCTCGCCCAGGGTGCGGGCGGCGTAGGCGTGGGAGGTGCGCTCGGAGTGCTCCTCCATGGTGATCCGGCCGTCGGCGAGGGCCTCGCCGAGCACCTTGACGACGCGCTCGCGGTCGGCGTCGGAGGCGCGGAGGTCGCGGACGCGGGGCGCCCGTTCGGCGGGCCGACGGATGGGCGTGTCCACCGTTCCAGGGTAGCGGGCGCACCGGCGGAAAACCTGTGGGGATTCGTCCGGTCCGCCGCATACTGTGGCGGGCATGTCGGTTCAGCGTCACGAGATCGTGATTGAGGGGGGGACCGCCGCCCCACCCGCCATCAGCCTTCGCGGCGTGGTCAAGCGATTCGGGGACTTCACGGCGGTCGACGGGCTTGATCTCGACGTTCCCGCGGGGACGTGCCTGGGGCTTCTCGGGCCGAACGGAGCGGGCAAGTCCACGACGATGAAGCTGCTCACGGCGCAGGCGATCCCGACGTCGGGGTCCATCCAGGTGCTGGGGTTCGAGGTGCCCAGGGAGTCCAAGCGGGCGCGGGCGGCCATGGGGGTCGTGCCGCAGCAGGACAACCTCGACGAGGAGCTGACCGCCCGGGAGAACCTTGAGGTCTTCGCGCATCTGTATCGGGTGCCGCGGTCGCGGCGGCGGGCGGCGGTCGACGACGCCCTGGAGCTGGCCCATCTCACGGCGCGGCAGCGCACCAAGGTCGACGACCTGTCCGGCGGGATGCGGCGCAGGCTGCTGATCGCGCGGGGGCTGGTGCACCGTCCCGCGCTGGTGCTCCTGGACGAGCCCACCGTGGGCCTGGACCCGCAGGTGCGGGCCGAGCTGTGGGGCCTCATCGACGGGCTGCGCGCGAACGGGACGACGGTGCTGATGTCCACGCACTACATCGAGGAGGCCGAGCGGCTGGCGGACGAGTGCGCGCTGATGTCGCACGGCAGGGTGATCGCGCGCGGCGCCCCGTCCCGGCTGGTCGAGAAGTACGCCGGGGCGCGGGTGGTGGAGCACCACGGCCCGCCGGACCGGCTGGAGGAGGTCGAGCGGATGGCGCGGGCGGCGGGGCTGCCGACGCGCCGCACCGGGCCGTCGGTGTCGGTGCTCAAGGCCGAGACGATCCCGCCGTCCCTGGACGACGAGCTCGGCCCGGACGGCGTGCGGCGGGCCTCCAACCTGGAGGACGTGTTCGTGGTGCTCACCGGCGAGCGGGTGGAATGACGACGCGGACGCAGGCGCGGACGCAGCCGCTGCGGCGGTTCGAGATGGCGCCGGTGCGGGGCATCTGGCGGCATGAGCTGGCGCTGTTCAAGCGCTACTGGGGGTCGCAGTCGTTCGCCTCGATGGTGGAGCCGACCTTCTTCCTGCTGGCGTTCGGGTACGGCTTCGGGTCGATGGTGGCCGTGGTCGGCGACTACCGCTACCTCGATTTCGTGGCCACCGGGGTGGTGGGGGTCGCGGCCCTGTTCACCTCGGTGTTCCCGGGGATGTTCAACGGCTACATCCGGCGGGTGTTCCAGCACACCTACGACGCGATGCTGGCGGCGCCGGTGGACGTGCACGAGCTGGTGACGGGCGAGGCGCTGTGGATCGCGGCCAAGTCGGCGGTGTACTCGTGCACCCCGATCATCGTGGCGCTGTTCTTCGGTCTCGACCCGTCGTTCGGGATGCTGCTGGTCCCGTTCATCGTGTTCTGCGCGGCGCTGGGCTTCGGCCTGTTCGGGGTGTGGACGTCCTCGGTGGTGCCGTCGATCAACTCCTTCGACTACGTGATCACCGGCGTGGTGACCCCGCTGTTCCTGATCGCCGGCACCTTCTTCCCGATCGACTCGCTGCCGCAATGGGCGCAGACCGCGTCACGGATCAACCCCCTCTACCACGCCGTGGAGCTGATCCGGCACGCGGTCTTCGGGTTGGAGCCCCTGGCCGACCTAGTTCATCTGGGAGTCGTTCTGGTGTTCGCCGCGCTCATGTGGGTCATCGCGGTGAGGGGGATGCGCCGCCGGCTCATCGACTAGGCGGCGCATCCTCAAGGGCCATGACGGCGTGCTCGCCTTGGGCACGGGCCTGTTCGGGGGTCAGGTGCTTGAGGGAGTGGGCCACGGCGGTCATGGCCGCGTCCGTCGCCGCTCTGGCGGTGAGCACGTGTTCCTGGGCTCGTTCTAGGTCACCCAGTCCGACGCAGTCGAAGGCGACCTGGGCGTCGTGGACCGCCAGTTTCAACTGGCGAGCGGCCTCGTCTAGGCTCATCCGTCCCTCCTTCACCGGGACCGGCTAACTACCCGACGGGGCGTCGGTTAATCACTTGGCTAAGAAGTTCCGCCGCTCTGGTCAGCCTGCTCTCACTCAGTCTCGCGTACCCCAGGACCAACGCGGGTGCGGCCTCTTGCGCGCGTTCTGGGGACCACATGGGACGGGCCCCGGCGACCGCCACCCCGCGCTGGGAGGCCGCGGCGACGACTTCGTCCTCGTCGCAGCCCTTGGGCAGTTCCACGTACAGATGGATGCCTGCGGAGACGCCTCGTACGACGGCGTCGGGCATGTGGGTGTGGAGGGCTCCGACAAGGACGTCGCGCCGTGTGCGGTACTGGCGGCGCATCGTCCGCAGATGCCGGTCGTAGGCGCCGCTCTTGATGAGCTGGGCGAGCGCGTGCTGCTCCAGGACGGGGGCGCCCAAGTCCGTGTGCGCGCGGAACGTGCGCAGTTCCTCGGCTATGCGCGGGGGCGCCACGGCCCAGCCCAGGCGCAGGGCGGGGGCGAGGGCCTTGCTGACGGAGCCGAGGAGGATGACCCGTTCGGGATCGACGCCTTGCAGGCAGCCCACGGGCTCGCGGTCGTACCGGAACTCGGCGTCGTAGTCGTCCTCGATGACCAGCCCGTCGACCTCGCGGGCCCAGGCGATGAGCTGGGCGCGGCGTTCCGGGGAGAGCACGACGCCGGTCGGGTACTGGTGCGCGGGCGTGACCAGGACGGCGCGCGCGCCGGTACGGGCGAGCGCGTCGACGTCGATGCCGTGCCGGTCGACCGGGACGCGGACCAGCCGGATGCCGGTGGACTCCAGCATCGGGAGCTGACGGACGCTGGTGGGGTCCTCCAGGGCCAGCGTCCGGTGACCGGCCGCCTGGAGGGCGCGGACGGCGCTGGACACCCCGTGCGCCACCCCACTCATGATCACGACCTGGCCGAGGCCGGTGTTGGCGGCGCGCACCCGGCCGAGGTAGGCGGCCAGCTCGGCGCGTACCGCGGGGACGCCGCCGCAGTCGGGATAGGCGAGCTCGTCGTTGGGGATCTGGCGCAGCGCCGCGCGCACGGCGGCGGCCCACCGTTCGCGCGGGAACGCGCCCAGGTCGGGCGTGCCGGGCCAGAGGTCGAAGGGGAAGGCGCCCCGGTCCATGCCGCTCGGCGGTTCGCCGGGCGGGGCGGGCCGGGTCGCGGCCTTGCCGTTGGTGGAAACCGTCCGCGCCGCCTGGCCGAAGGGGGCCGGTACGGCGTCGCCCGTCTTCGCGTGGGTCCATCTCGGGCGGCCGGCGCCGGGCGTCACCGTCGCGGGCACCGTGGTGACGGCGCCCGCGGATTCGCGCGGGCGAACGTCGGGGCGCGCCAGCGCGGCCACCCGGGTGCCGTCGCCGCGCCGGGCGACCAGGAAGCCTTCGGCGATGAGCTGCTCGTACGCGGTGACCACGACACCGCGGGAGACCTCCAGATCGCGTGCCAGGTCGCGGCTGGAGGGGAGCCTGGTCCCGGCGGTGAGCCGGCCGGAGCGGATGCCGCCGCGCAGCCCGGCGGCGATCTGGGCGGCGAGCCGACCGGCGGAGCGGTCGAGGGGGAGATGAAGGTCGGTCACACCATGTTCAGCGTCAGGAGGGCCCGATGATGTCACACACCGTGAAATTGGACCTGAATGTCGGAGTTTGATTGGTTCTGTGGTGGAGGCCACGCCGCTTCTAGCGTCCCGATCATGGACACCGGCACCGGCAGGGGAATGATCGGCGCGGGCACGGCGATGTTCGCGGTCGGCACGCTGACCGCCATCTCCGCGATGATCTCCGCCTATCCCGTCTTCGGCGGCCAGGCGCTGCGTTACGCGGTGGCGGCCGCGATCTTGTTCGCCGTCATCGCGCTCATCGACCGGCGGCCCGGTGCCGCGCCCGTACCGCCGCGCCCGTCCCTCCGGGACCTGGCGCTGCTGGCGGCGCTGGCGGCGACGGGCCTGGCCGCGTTCAACGTCTGCATCGTCGCCGCGACCGAGGACACCAGCCCGGCCACCATCGGCACCGTGATCGCCACCGTGCCCGTCGCGCTCGCCCTGGTCGGGCCGCTGCTGGAGCGTCGCCGTCCCGCCCCGCCCGTGGTCCTGGCGGCGTGCGTGGTGACGGCCGGGGCGGCGCTGGCCAACGGCCTGGGCAGCGGTACGGTGCGCGGCCTGCTGCCGGCGCTCGGCGCGCTGGGCGGCGAGGTGTGCTTCTCGCTGATGGCCGTCCCGCTGCTGCCGAAGCTGGGCCCGTTACGGGTGTCGGCGTGGTCGTCGGCGCTGGCCGCGCCCATGCTCCTGGTCGCCGGGCTGGTGGCGGACGGCCGGGCGGTGCTGCGCGTCCCGACCGGCGCGGAGCTGGCGGGCCTGGCCTACCTGTCGGTGGTCGTGACGACCGGGGCGTTCCTCCTCTGGTACGACGCGCTGGGCAGGCTGGGCGCCGACCGGGCCGGCCTGTTCGCCGGCGTCGTCCCCATCAGCGCCGTGATCACCACGGTCGCGCTGGGCCTGGGCAGCCCGGCCCCGGCGGATCTGGCCGGTGCCGCCCTGGTCGCCGCCGGGGTCGTCGCCGGCCTGCGGCCCCGCGCGCATCGCGACCGCGTCCGAAGGCGGGGGCGGCCGATGGGGCGACCCGCGTCCGACGCCGGGTGAGCCGCCAAATATAAACTGAGTCGCCCCGTTCGCACCCGCGAGGATCTTCGATGCCTGAGTTCTCTTACACCGACCTGCTCCCCCTCGGCCCCGACGACACCGAGTACCGGCTGCTCACGTCCGACGGCGTGACCACGTTCGAGGCGGGCGGGCGGACGTTCCTCCAGGTGGAGCCGGAGGCGCTGCGGCTGCTCACCGAGACCGCGATGCGCGACATCTCCCACCTGCTGCGCCCCGCGCACCTGGCGCAGCTCCGCAGGATCCTGGACGATCCGGAGGCGTCGCCCAACGACCGGTTCGTGGCGCTGGACCTGCTGAAGAACGCGGGGATCGCGTCCGGCGGCGTGCTGCCGATGTGCCAGGACACCGGCACGGCGATCATCATGGGCAAGCGCGGCCAGCACGTCATGACCGACGGGCGGGACGAGGAGCACCTGTCGCGCGGCGTGTACGACGCCTACACCAAGCTGAACCTGCGCTACTCGCAGATGGCGCCGCTCACGATGTGGGACGAGAAGAACACCGGCAACAACCTGCCCGCGCAGATCGAGCTGTACGCGGCGCCGGGTGACGCCTACAAGTTCCTGTTCATGGCCAAGGGCGGCGGCAGCGCCAACAAGTCGTTCCTGTACCAGGAGACCAAGGCCGTCCTGAACCCGAAGCGGATGCTGGCGTTCCTGGAAGAGAAGATCCGCTCGCTGGGCACCGCCGCGTGCCCGCCCTACCACCTGGCGATCGTGGTGGGCGGCACGTCCGCCGAGTACGCCCTGAAGACCGCGAAGTACGCCTCCGCCCACTATCTGGACTCGCTGCCCAAGGACGGGTCGCCGCTCGGCCACGGGTTCCGCGACCTGGACCTGGAGCGGGAGGTGTTCGAGCTGACCCAGCGGCTGGGCATCGGGGCGCAGTTCGGCGGCAAGTACTTCTGCCACGACGTGCGGGTGATCCGGCTGCCCAGGCACGGCGCGTCCTGCCCGGTGGCGATCGCGGTGTCGTGCAGCGCGGACCGGCAGGCCCTGGCGAAGATCACCGCCGAGGGCGTGTTCCTGGAACGGCTGGAGACCGATCCCGCGAAGTACCTGCCGGAGACCACCGACGACGAGCTGGACGGCGACGTCGTCCGGATCGACCTGAACCGCCCGATGGACGAGATCCGGGCCGAGCTGACCCGCTACCCGGTGAAGACGCGGCTGTCGCTGACCGGGCCGCTGGTGGTGGCGCGCGACATCGCGCACGCCAAGATCAAGGAGCGGCTGGACGCGGGCGAGCCCATGCCTCAGTACATGCGCGACCACGCCGTCTACTACGCGGGACCGGCCAAGACCCCCGAAGGGTACGCGTCGGGGTCGTTCGGCCCGACGACGGCGGGACGGATGGACTCCTACGTCGAGCAGTTCCAGGCGGCGGGCGGCTCGCTGGTGATGCTGGCGAAGGGCAACCGCTCCAAGCAGGTGACCGAGGCGTGCAAGGCGCACGGCGGCTTCTACCTCGGCTCGATCGGCGGTCCGGCGGCGCGGCTCGCGCAGGACTGCATCAAGAAGGTCGAGGTGCTGGAATACCCCGAGCTGGGGATGGAGGCGGTCTGGAAGATCGAGGTCGAGGACTTCCCCGCGTTCATCGTCGTGGACGACAAGGGCGGGGACTTCTTCGCCGACACCACCGGCCCCGTCCTGACCATCGGCAGGCGCTGACGGCGATGGGACGACCAGCGGCGGGGCCCGCCGAACCGAGCGATCTCACCGAATTAGAGCAATATCCAAATCCATCCCTAAGTCTCCCGGGTGACCGCATGGCCACTCCGGTATCTTTTCGGCCATGTCTCAGTCAGAGCGCCTCGTACTAGCGACGCGCTACCGGCTGGACTCGGAAATAGGTCAGGGCGCCAACGGCATCGTGTGGAGAGGGCATGACGACCTCCTCGATCGCGCTGTAGCGATCAAGGAGCTGCGGCTCCCCGATGACCTCTCCGAGGACGACCGGGTCGTCTTCTACCGGCGCACGCTCCGTGAGGCGCGCGCGCCGGCGCAGCTGCGCACCCCCTCGATCGTCGAGGTCTACGACGTGGTGATCGAGCAGGGCAGGCCCTGGATCGTGATGGAGCTGATCGAGGCGCCCAACCTGGAGCAGCTGATCGAGCGGGACGGCCCGCTGCCGCCCGAGCGGGTGGGCGAGATCGGCCGCCAGTTACTGGACGCCCTCGGCATCGCGCACAAGGCCGGGATCGTGCACCGCGACCTCAAGCCCAGCAACGTGCTGCTGGACGGCGACCGGGTCGTGCTCACCGACTTCGGGCTGGCCTTCTCCTCGGGGTCGCCGAGCCTCACCAAGTCGGGCCACTTCATGGGGTCGCCCGCGTACGTGGCGCCCGAGGTCGCGGCCGGTGAGAAGGCCACGCCGCGCTCCGACCTGTGGTCCCTGGGCGCCACCCTGTACGCGGCGCTGGAGGGACGCCCGCCGTTCGAGCGGGAGAACGTGATGGCCACGCTGAGCGCGCTGGCCAACGAGTCGCCGCCGTACCCGCAGAACGCCGGGGCGCTGACGCCGGTGGTGACGGGGCTGCTGGAGAAGAACCCCACCCGGCGGCTCGGCCACGCCCGCGCCGCCGACCGGCTGGAACGCGCCCTGACCGGGCCGCGCGCCGGGCGCCGTCGCCCGCCCACCCCCCGGCACCAGATGATCACGGCGATCGCGCTGGTCGCCGCCGTGGTGCTGGTGCTGGCGATCGCCACGACGGCGCTGGTCGTCGGGATGATGCGGGAGAGCCCCGCCCCGTCCCCCGTCGCCTCGGCCTCCGGGCCGCAGGCGGGCACGTCGCCGCCCGCGGGCGTGGGGACGAGCACGCTGGTGGTGATGGCGCGCACCGGCCCCTGCAAGATCTTCGTCTCGGTGCCGGGGCCGACGATCAACGTGGTCTCCGACGAGACGCTGGCGATGGGCGACGCCCGGCAGTACGACCAGCCCCACCTCAACGCGGTGGTGTACGACGCTGCGGCCTGCGAGGTCTGGGTGAACGGGGCGCGGCAGCCGGGTGGATCGCCCGGCGAGCGCAAGTCCTACACCGTCCAGCCCAGCACCCCCGGAGGCTGAACGCCGCGCGGGCATCCACCACCGCGTGGCGGGAATGACCGTGGCCTTCTCAAGGCTGCCCTTGACAGGAGGGGTGGTTCCGAGACGGAGGTGGCGATCATGACGGAGGACGGGTTCCGCGTCGAGCACGACTCCATGGGCGAGGTGCGGGTTCCGGCGGCGGCGAAGTGGCGCGCGCAGACGCAGCGCGCGGTGGAGAACTTCCCGATCTCGGGACGCGGCCTGGAGCCGGCGCACATCGCCGCGCTCGGACAGGTCAAGGCGGCCGCCGCGAAGGTGAACGCCGAGCTGGGCGTGCTCGACGGCGACCTCGCGGAGGCCATCGCCGAGGCCGCCCTGGAGGTCGCGGCGGGGCGCTGGAACGACCAGTTCCCCATCGACGTGTTCCAGACCGGCTCCGGAACGTCCTCGAACATGAACGCCAACGAGGTGATCGCCACCCTCGCGCAGGAGCGGCTGGGCCGTCCGGTGCATCCCAACGACCATGTGAACGCCTCGCAGTCGTCCAACGACGTGTTCCCGTCCTCGATCCACATCGCGGCGACGGGCGCCGTCGTGCACGACCTGATCCCGGCGCTGCGGCATCTGGAGGAGACGCTGGACGCCAAGGCCCGCGAGTTCGCCACCGTGGTCAAGTCGGGCCGCACGCACCTGATGGACGCCACGCCGGTCACACTGGGCCAGGAGTTCGGCGGGTACGCGGCGCAGGTCCGGTACGGGGTGGAGCGGCTGGAGGCCGTCCTGCCGCGGCTGGCGGAGCTTCCCCTGGGCGGGACGGCGGTCGGCACCGGCATCAACACCCCGCCCGGCTTCGCCCCCCGGGTCATCGAGGAGATCGCCAGGGCGACCGGGCTGCCGCTGACCGAGGCGCGCGACCACTTCGAGGCCCAGGGCGCGCGGGACGGCCTGGTGGAGGCGTCCGGGGCGCTGCGCACCATCGCGGTCGGCCTCAACAAGATCGCCAACGATCTGCGCTGGATGGGCTCGGGCCCGCGGACCGGGCTCGCCGAGATCCGCCTGCCCGACCTGCAACCGGGTTCGTCGATCATGCCGGGCAAGGTGAACCCGGTGATCCCCGAGGCGGTCATCCAGGTCGCGGCCCAGGTCATCGGGAACGACGCCGCGATCGCGTTCGGCGGCGCGTCCGGCGGCTTCGAGTTGAACGTGACGCTGCCGATGCTGGCCCGCAACCTGCTGGAGTCGATCGGCCTGCTGGCCGGCGTGTCGCGGCTGCTGGCCGACCGTTGCGTGGCGGGCATCGAGGCGGACGTGAACCGGCTGCGCGAGTACGCCGAGTCCTCACCGTCGATCGTGACCCCGCTGAACCGCTACATCGGCTACGAGGAGGCCGCCAAGGTCGCCAAGCAGGCCCTCAGCGAACGCAAGACGATCCGCGAGGTCGTCCTGGAACGCGGTTACGTGGCCGAGGGCAAGCTGACCGTGGAGCAGCTCGACGCCGCCCTCGACGTCCTCGCCATGGCCCGCGGCGTCCAGGACGCCGCGGGCCGCTGGAGCGAACGAGACTAGTACCAGCCGACCGACTGGGAGTGTTGCCAGGCGGCGCAGGGGGTGCCGTAGCGGTCCTTGATGTAGCCGAGGCCCCACTTGATCTGGGTACGGGCGCTGGTGCGCCAGTCGGCGCCCGCGCTGGCCATCTTGGAGCCGGGCAGGGCCTGCGGGATGCCGTAGGCGCCCGAGGGGTTGGACGCGGTGACGCGCCAGCCGCTCTCCTTGTTCCACAGCTTCACCAGGCACCCGAACTGGGTGTCGGGGTCCATGCCGAAGCTGGGCAGCATCGCCTTGGCGATCGCCTGCGCCTCACCGGCGGGGACGGGGTTGCCGGCGGTCGGCGGGCCGCTGGGCTCGGGCTTCTTGGTGGGGATGGGCTCGCCCCTGGGCAGCAGCTTCGGCCTCTGGGCGGGGGCCTGGCGCGCCGCCCTGACGGCCCGCTCGTAGGCGAGTTTGCGGCGCTGCTGCTGCTCGACCCACGGGTTGACGGTGGGCGTGGCCGTGCCGGGGCGCTGGGCGGCCACGGTGGCGGTGCCGTCCGCGTCGCCGCCGGTCATCGCCATCGCGGCGACCGCGCCACCGCCGACCACGACGGCCGCCCCCGCGGCCACGATCGCGATCTTGAGGCCGGCGCCTTTGCCGCCCCCGGACCGCGACGGCGGCCGTCCCTCGGCGGAGGGGTCGTCGCTCGGAGGGCTGGGCGGGCCCATGAAGTCCAGGGCCTCCATCGGAGGAGGCGCGTACGTGCTGGACGGGGCGTTCGTGCTGGACGGGGCGTTCGCCTGAGCGGTGCCCAGCGGTCCGGGGTTGCCCAGCTCGGCCAGCGCCTGGACGGCGCTCCGCGCGGTGTCGGCCCGCGGGCCGTCCTGGTTGAGGTAGAGCGGCTGCTGCGCGGCGCCCAGGGCCATGCGGGGCGTCCAGGAATCTCCCTGGACGGCCTCCATGGCCGCCGTGCCGCCCGCGCCGCCGCCGGAGGCGGCGCCGTTGGGGGGACCGGCGACCTTGACGTCCTCGTTGTACGTGGGTGCGTAAGCGGGACCCAGAGAATCCTGGGGTGCAAAGCTCTGTCGATCGTCTCGCCTAGGGGACCCGGGGCGGTCTCCGTACAAGGCGGTCCTTCCGACGGTCATGAGCGCATGGACGCGCCCATGAACTGCTTCCACCCCCGGTCCGGCGGCCAGACCGGGAGCTCCGGCGGCCCGGACCCGGAACACCGGCGGGCCGCCGCGCCGTCGTGACAGGGGTGACGCATGTGGCCCACACCGTGTTCTGGGGGTGCTTACGGGGAGACACAATGCCTGAGGTCAAGGCATGTTCCGCAACCGGAACGAGACAAAAGCTAAGGATGTGCCGGTTGTCAACTCATCCGGCGGGGCCGCGAAACGCCCAGCAGAGCTGCGATTCCGCATGCCCGCCCCGGTGCCTGTGACCTTCATCACAAGCACACAGGCCGCCATTCGGCGATCACGGGACGTGATCGTCACAGCGGCCCGCGACGGCGCGCGACGGGCCCCGATGATCTCCACCGGGGCCCGAGCATGGCGTCCGGGCGGTCAGACCCCGACATCCCCCAGCATGTCGGTCACCAGGGCGGCGATCGGGGACCGTTCGGAGCGCGTCAGCGTGACGTGCGCGAACAGCGGATGCCCCTTCAGCTTCTCCACCACCGCCACCACGCCGTCGTGCCGTCCGACCCGCAGGTTGTCGCGCTGCGCCACGTCATGGGTGAGCACCACGCGCGAGCCCGCGCCGATCCGCGACAGGACGGTCAGCAGCACGCCGCGTTCCAGCGACTGCGCCTCGTCGACGATCACGAAGGCGTCGTGCAGCGAGCGGCCCCGGATGTGGGTGAGGGGCAGGACCTCCAACATGCCACGGTCCAAAACCTCCTCGATGACCTCCGGCGTGGTCACCGCGGACAGGGTGTCGTAGACCGCCTGCGCCCAGGGCGACATCTTGTCGTTCTCCGAACCGGGCAGGTAGCCGAGCTCCTGGCCGCCCACCGCGTACAGCGGGCGGAAGACCACCACCTTGCGGTGGCGGCGGCGCTCCAGCACCGCCTCCAGACCCGCGCACAGCGCCAGCGCCGACTTGCCGGTGCCGGCGCGCCCGCCCAGCGAGACGATGCCGACGTCCTCGTCCATCAGCAGGTCCAGCGCGACGCGCTGCTCGGCTGAGCGGCCGCGCAGGCCGAACACCTCGCGGTCGCCGCGCACCAGCCGGACGGACTTGTCGGCCTGCACCCGGCCGAGCGCCGAGCCGCGCTCCGACAGCAGCCGCAGCCCGGTGTGGCAGGGCAGCTCCCGCGCCTCCTCCAGGTCGGCCGTCCCCGTCTCGTACAGCGCCTCCAGGCGTGCCCCGGGCACCTCCAGCTCGCGCATGCCCGTCCAGCCGGACTCCACCACCGCCAGCTCGGCCCGGTACTCCTCGGCCGCGAGCCCCACCGCCGACGCCTTCACCCGCATCGGCAGGTCCTTGGAGACCAGCACGACGTCACGGCCCTCGCGGGCCAGCCAGCCGGCCACCGACAGGATCCGGGTGTCGTTGTCGCCGAGCCTGAACCCGTCCGGCAGGACGCTGGCGTCGGAGTGGTTGAGCTCGACCCGCAGCGTCCCGCCCTGGTCGCCCAGCGGCAGCGCCTCGTCCAGCCGGCCGTGCTCCAGACGCAGGTCGTCCAGCGTGCGCAGGGCCTGGCGGGCGAAGTAGCCGAGCTCGGGATGGTGCCGCTTGGCCTCCAGCTCGGAGATGACGACGATGGGAAGTACGACCTCGTGCTCGGCGAAGCGCGTCATCGCTCCGGGGTCGGCCAGCAGGACGCTGGTGTCGAGGACGTACGTGCGCCGGCCGGCGACGGCCGTCGTCCCGGTGGGGATCCCGGAGTCGTCGGGACGGCGCGCGGAGGTTGTGGCCACTCGATCTCCCTGAAATGAGGGGAACTGCCGAGGGCACCCCGGTCCGCCCCCCGGTGGCCGGCGACCCGGCCCGGAGCGGTGGCGTGCGGCCGCCCAGAGAGAGGCGGGCGCGTGCCCTTAGGAACCGAAGCGCCGGTGCCGCGCGGCATACGAGCGCAGCGCCCGCAGGAAGTCGACCTTGCGGAAGTCCGGCCAGTGGACCTCGCAGAAGTGGAACTCCGAGTGGGCGCTCTGCCAGAGCATGAAACCGGAGAGCCGCTGCTCGCCCGAGGTGCGGATGACCAGGTCAGGGTCCGGCTGACCGCGCGTGTAGAGATGCTCCGCGATGTGCTCGACATCGAGGATCTCGGCGAGTTCCTCGATGCTGGTGCCTTTGCCTGCCTGCTCGAGCAGCAGAGAGCGCACCGCATCAGCGATCTCACGCCTACCCCCATACCCAACGGCGACGTTCACAATCAGGCCAGGGGCGTCAGATGTGGCCTCACCCGCGTCTTTCAGGACGCGTGCGGTCTTATCGGGCAGCAGGTCCAGCGCGCCGACCGGCTTGACGTGCCAGCCTTCGACGGCGAGCTTGCGCACGGTGTTCTCGATGATCTCCAGCAGCGGGTCCAGCTCGGCGGCGGGCCGGTTGAGGTTGTCGGTGGACAGCAGCCAGAGCGTGACCACCTCGACCCCGGCCTCGGTGCTCCATTGCAGCAGGTCGGAGATCTTGTCGGCGCCGCGCTGGTGGCCGTCGTTGACGTCGGCGAGCCCCATGGCGCGTGCCCAGCGCCGGTTGCCGTCCAGGATCACCCCGACATGGCGCGGGATCACGCCGGTCGCGGGCAGTGACGACTCCACCCGCCGCTCGTACAGGCGGTAGACGGCGTCGCGGATCCTGGCGTACGGGCCGCTGCGGCGGATCGCCGAGCCCACCCTGCTCACGCCGCCGGACGCCGCCCTCCGGACTCGTTGCTCCCGCATGGAATCCCCCCGTCCGCCCCGGTCCTCGTCACCACGCCGAAACCCCATGCGGGCTTCCCTTCGCGCAATCACCCCTGCACACAAACGCCGCCCAATTATGACCCGGCGGAGATAGATATCCCACCGTATCGGCCATTACGGGATATACCGCAGGAGCTCATCGACTCCGCGGTCACCTGGAGGGTAGCGAGGACCGGGGCGACCGGGACGGACGGTGACGGCGGGTCCTCAGGCGTCGGGACCGGCGGCGCGGGCGCGCTCCACGTGCTCCAGGGCCTCGCGGAGCCGGCCCAGCCACTCGTCGGTGTTCTTGCCGACCAGCCGTACGCACCAGGCCAGCGCGTCGCTGCGGCTGCGCGCGACGCCGGCCTCCACCAGGGTGTCGAGGACGCGCCGCTCGGGCTGGCGCAGCCGGGTCATCACCGGCACCGACAGGGTCGTGAACATCTCCCGGCGGTCGCCGCACTCCACGCCCCAGGAGACCTTGTGGCCGAACTTGTGCTCGGCCTCGCGGGCGATGGCGATGCGCTGGTCGCGCGTCTCCTCGCGGAAGCGCTGGATGTGGCCGGCCAGCACCCCGGCCCGCTCGCTCTCGCCGACGCCGCGCGCCGCCTCCGGCTCGGGCAGCCGGCCCACGACGCTGACCTCCTCCCGGTCGACGACGATCTCGGGCGTCCCCTCGAACCAGACCTCCGGCAGCCGGCCGGAGAACCAGCCGCGAAGCTCCTCGGCCGCTTCACTCGTAGTCATGTAATCAAAATTACAGCGTTCCCTCGCACCGGTCGAGCGACTCCCGGAGTTGACATCCACCATCTTTTGACAGTTACTTTCATTTCATAGAGAAGCTCATGAGGAGGTAACCGTCATGAGGGGACCGGACGCCCGGCGGTGGTGGGGCCTGGGGGCGCTCGCGGTCGCGCTGCTCGCGCTGGGCTTCGACCTGACGATCCTGAACGTGGCGCTGGCCACGCTCTCGGAGGATCTGGACGCGAGCACCAGCGAGCTGCAGTGGATCGTGGACTCCTACGTGCTGGTGTTCGCGGCGCTGCTGCTGCCCGCCGGGCTCCTGGGAGACAGGTTCGGCCGCAAGCGCCTGCTGCTGGCCGGGCTGGCGCTGTTCGGCGCCGCCTCCCTGGCCGGCGCGCTCGCCGGGGACGCCGCCACGCTGATCGCGGCCCGCGCGGGCATGGGCATCGGCGCCGCGCTCGTGATGCCGCTCTCGATGTCGATCCTGCCCACGATCTTCCCGCCGGAGGAGCGCACCCGCGCCATCGCGGTCTGGTCGGCGTCGATGGCGCTGGGCCTGCCGCTGGGGCCGCTGCTGGGCGGCTGGCTGCTGGAGCACTACTGGTGGGGCTCCATCTTCCTGATCAACGTGCCCGTGGTGGCGCTCGGCGGGATCGCCATCGCGCTGCTGCTGCCCGAGTCCCGCGACCCGGCCGCGCCCCGGATCGACCTGGGCGGCTCGGCGCTGTCGATGGCCGGCCTGGTGGCGCTGGTGTACGGGATGATCGAGGGCCCGGTACGGGGCTGGGCCGACCCGCTGACCCTCGGCGCGATCTGCGGGGGCCTGGTGCTGCTGACCCTGTTCGTCCTGTGGGAGCGGCGGGCCCGCGAACCCATCATGGACGTGGCGATGTTCCGCGACCGCCGGTTCGTGTGGGCGCTGGCGGCCGGCACCCTCTCCGCGGTGATCATGGCGGGGGCGCTGTTCACGGTGCCGCAGTACCTCCAGGTCGTGCAGGGCAACGACGTGCTGGGCACCGGTGTGCGGCTGATCCCGATGCTGCTCGGCCTGATGGCGGGCGGGATCGTCACCGAGCGGCTGGCCGGGCGCGTCGGGACCAAGCCGATCATGGTGGCGGGGCTGGTCCTGCTGGGCGCCGGGTTCGGGCTGGGCGCGACGACCGGCACCGGCGACGGCTACGGGTTCACCGCGGCCTGGCTGACCGTGGCCGGGCTGGGCGTCGGGCTCGCCATGATCCCCGCGATGGACACCGTGCTGTCGTGCCTGCCCGGCGACCGCACGGGACGCGGCTCGGGGCTCGTCCAGGCGCTGCGGCAGACCGGTGCCGCGCTGGGCATCGCCGGGCTCGGCAGCATCGTCTCGTCCGTCTACCGGGACAGGATCGACCCGGGTGGCCTGCCCGCGGCGGCGGCCGAGACCGCCCGGGACTCGATCGGCGGCGCCGCCGCGGTCGCCGAACGGCTCGGCGACGGCGCGCTCCTCGCCTCGGCCCGGGACGCCTACGTCCAGGGCATGGACGTGGCGCTGGCGGCGTGCGCGGCGGTCGCCCTCATCGCGGCCGCGCTGGTGGCGGCCTTCCTCCCACCCCATGCGGCCCCGTCCGCCGATGACCGACAATCGGAGCATGAGCACGTCGCTTCCTGAGCGGTCGCTGGAGCGGTACGACGAGTACCTGCGACGGCTGCCCCTGCGCGAACGCAAGAAACTGCGGACCCGGAAGGCGATCCAGGACCACGCCCTCCGGCTCTTCACCGAGCAGGGCTACGCCGCGACCACCGTGGAGCAGATCTGCGCGGCGGCCGAGATCTCGCCGAGCACGTTCTTCCGCTACTTCCCGACCAAGGAAGACGTGGTCATCACGGACGAGTACGACCCGATCCTGATCGAGATGTTCCGTCACCAGCCGCGGGAGCTCTCCCCGATCGAGGCGCTGCGCGCCGCCCTGCGGGACATCTTCCCCTACGTCTACGAGCAGGAGCGGGAGACGATCACGCGGCGGACCCGGCTGATGCTGAACGAGCCGGCGCTGCGCGGCCGCCTGTTCGAGGAGCTGCGCACCGGCACGCAGGCGGCGATAGCCGAGCTGGCGGCGGAGCGGACGGGACACGACCCCGGCGACCAGCGGGTCCAGGTGTTCGCCTGGGCGGTGCTCGGCGCGATGATGTCGGCGCTGTACGCCTGGCTCGACAGCGGCGGGAACCTGGACCTGCCCGCGCTGGTGGACGAGAACCTGGCGTTCCTGGACGCCGGGCTCCCGCTGTGAATCCCGGTCAGCCCGCGATGGTGGCGGCGTGCCGCGGGTTGACCCGCACGGCGCCCTTCATGTTGCGCGTGTAGACGTTCTGGACCTGGACGACCGTGCCCCGGCGCGGCGCCGCGATCATCTTGCCGTCGCCGATGTAGAGCGCGATGTGCGAGATGTAGCCGGGCGCGGTCGGGTCGTTGGCCCAGATCAGCATGTCGCCGGGCCGCGCCTTGCTGTACGGGATCACCCAGCCGGCCCGTGCCTGGTCCGCCGCCACCCGGGGCAGCCTGATCCCGGCCCTGGCGAACGCGTACTGCATCAGCCCGGAGCAGTCGTAGCCGCCCTCGGCCTCGGACTCGCCGCCCCACACGTACGGCCAGCCGAGCCGGCTGTAGGCGGCGCGGATGACGGTGCGCACCTGGGCCGCCGTCATCACCTGGCCGCGCGCCGTCGGCACCTCCCCGGCCGTGGGGTAGTCGATGGAGGGGTTGACCTCGACCGCCTTGGCGCCCTTGGGCAGCAGCTTCTTGAACCGCTTGAGGTAGGCGGCGGACTTGCCCTTCGGGACGCTGACCAGCATCGCGTTCCCCGACGGCATGCCCAGCTCCTGCGCCGTGGCGTGCGAGACCACCGCGTCCACGTCGCCCATGCCCATCGTGGCGTAGGCGCCGACGCGCAGCCGGGTCTGCTTCCGCCTCCCGCCGACCGGGACCTGGCTGCCGAGCTGTACGCCGCCGTCGTTGCCCATGGTGAAGGAGATCGCCACGTCCCCGGCGGCCACGTTGCGCCACAGCGCGTCGGACTGCGCGGTCGGCTTCGGGGTGTAGTTGCGGAACGTGGACGGGTCGACGCCCATCACGCCCACCCGCCTGCCCGCGACGACGGCCTGGACGGCGTCCACGACCTCGACGCCCGCGACGCCCTTGACCGAGCGGACCCGGTCGACCACGTTCACCGGGAGCGTGGCGGGCGCGGCGATCAGGACGTGCGGGTCCATGCGCTTGCCCAGGGGCGCCACCACGTCCGGGGAGATCGTGCTGTTGGCCGCGACGAACCTCGGGTTCTCCGCGCGGGCCGTCGCCTCGGGTTTCGCCTGGTTCTGGGCCAGCAGGACGGCCCCGTTGGCGGCCAGCGTGGTCACCACCGCAACGCCGATGATCGTCGGAGCCATCCGGCGGTCCGGCTTGCGCACGGCAACACTCCCTCGCGGTCGGCCTGGCGGGGCCCAGACTACGGTCCCGAGCCGCAGTCGATCCCCCTTGGACTACCCCCCGCCTCCGGGGGCCATCCCAGGCATAAGGGATGCACTCCGCCAGCCCGGCTTTGCTACTCAGTGGTAACACCAAGGACGGCCCAGGATCAAGGTCACCTTGCCATAAATCCGGCCTTCCCGGTGCGAGCCGTTCAAACCCGCAGCTCACGCCCCAGGTCCGCCGGTGTCGTCACGGGAAGCCGGCAGGTGAAGCCCCGGCATACATACGCCGCGGGGGCACCGTCCACCAGTCCTCGCCCTTGGAGCAGCGGAACCCCGTCCGCTCCGGGCTCACCGATGCTCACCACCGCCCCGGGCGCCGTCGCCATGAGCGCGGTCCTGTGCAGGACACGGGTCCGCTCGTCGTCCCGGCCGCCGATCACCGCGATCTCCAGCGGCCCGGTGGCGTGCGCCTCGGCCACGGCCAGGCCCCAGCCTGCGAACCGGGCGTGCTCGCGCGCCAGCAGCCCTGCCGGGGTCAGCGCGGCGCCCGCCGCCTCGCGGTGCCGCTCGGAGCCGGTCAGCGCCGCGTACGACAGCAGCGCGCCCGCAGCGGCGAACTGCCCGGACGGGGTCGCGTTGTCTGTCGGATCCTGCGGTCTGCGGAAGAGTCGTTCGGCGTCGTCGGCGGTGTCGTAGAAACCGCCCATGCCGTCCCCGAACCGGTCCAAGACCGTGTCGAGCAGCGCACCTGCCTGAGCGACGTACGCAGGGTCGCCCGTGACACCGTGCAAGGCCAGCAGCCCCTCGGCCACGTCCGCATAGTCTTCGAGGACGCCCGCGTTGGCCCCGGCCACGCCGTTCCGGGACGTCCGCAAGAGACGGGCGTCGGTCATGTGCAGCCGTGTGATGAGCGCCGCGACCTCGGTCGCCGCCGCCACCAGGTCGGCCCGGCCCATCAACGCGCCGCACTCGGCCAAGGCGGCGATGGCCAACCCGTTCCAAGCGGCCACCACCTTGTCGTCACGGGCCGGTGGGACGCGTTGCTCGCGCGCCGCGAACAGTCTCGTGCGCACACGCTCGTACCGGTCCTCGTCCTCGGGATCCCGCAACAGTTGCAGCACGGAGGTGCCGTGCTCGAACGTGCCCGGCCCGGTCACGTTGAACAGCTCGGCCGCGTAGGCGCCGTCCTCTTCGCCCAGCACCTCGCGCAACTGGCCGGGCGTCCATACGTAGAACTTGCCCTCCACGCCCTCGCTGTCGGCGTCCAAGGCGGAGGCCAGGCCACCCTCGGGCGTGCGGAGGTCGCGCAGCATCCAGTCGCACGTCTCCAAGGCGATCCGGCGCGCGAACGGCGAACCGGTGAGCCGCCACCAATGCGCGTACACACGGGCGAGAAGCGCGTTGTCGTACAGCATCTTCTCGAAGTGCGGCACCACCCAGGAGTCGTCCACCGAGTAGCGCGCGAAGCCGCCTCCGAGCTGGTCGTACATGCCGCCACGCGCCATGGCCTCAAGGGTGTGCCCGGCCATCGCAAGCGCCTGGTCGTCCCCTGTACGGGCGTGATGCCGCAGCAGGAACTCCAGCACCATCGACGGCGGGAACTTGGGCGCCCGGCCGAACCCACCGCGCGTCTCGTCGTACGAGCGCGCGAGAACCCGCACGGCCTGCTCCAGCTCGCCGGAGTCGGGCACGCGCGGCGCCCCCTGGTCCGCCACGCCCTCGGCGCTTCCGATGCCGCCGCGCGAGGTGAGCGCCGCCACGACCTTCTGCCCTTGGTCCACGACCTCGTCCCGCTGCTCCGTCCACGCCTTGTGGACGGCCTGGAGCAACGCCTGGAACTGGGGCCGGGGGAAGTAGGTGCCGCAGTAGAACGGATGGCCCTCCGGCGTCATGAACACCGTCATCGGCCAGCCGCCCTGCCCCGTCATGGCCTGGGTGGCCTCCATGTAGACCGCGTCGACGTCGGGCCGCTCCTCCCGGTCGACCTTGATGTTCACGTACAGCTCGTTCATCAGCCCGGCCGTTCGCGCGTCCTCGAACGACTCGTGCGCCATGACATGGCACCAGTGGCAGGCCGCGTACCCCACGGACAGCAGGATCGGCACGTTCCGGCGCCGCGCCTCGGCGAACGCCTCGTCCGACCACTCCCACCAGTCGACCGGGTTGTCCGCGTGCTGCAACAGGTACGGGCTGGTGGCGTCCTTGAGCCGGTTCATAGGTCGATCCTGCCCCATCGGGAGGGGCGTGCACCCCCGGGCTACTCCTCCAGATATGCCAGGGCCGCCTCGATCGCACGGTGAAAGGTGGGATAGGCGTAGATCATGCCGCGCAGCTCGTCCGTGGGGACCTCGGCGTGCACGGCGACCGACAGCGCGCCCAAGACCTCGCCCCCGGACGGCCCCGCCACGGTCGCGCCCACCAGAACCCCCGACTCCACGTCCTCCACGAGTTTGATGAACCCTTCGTTGCCCACCTTGTGGATCCAGCCGCGAGCCGATTGCTCCAGCGGCGTGACACCGGTGCGGACGGAGAGGTTCTGATCCCGCGCCTCCGCCTCGGTCAGCCCGACCGCGCCGATCTCCGGGTCGGTGAACGTGACCCTCGGGACGGCCCGGTACGCGGCCGTCGGCCCCTTCTCCCTCAGGATCGACCGGACGGCGATGGCCCCCTGGTAGGCCGAGATGTGGGTGAAGTGGCCCTTGCCCGTCACGTCCCCGATCGCCCATACGCCCTCGGCCGCGCGCATGCTGCCGTCAACGGGGATCGTCGTGGCGTTCTCGTCCAGTCCCACCGCGGCCACGCCGAGACCCTTGAGGTCGCTGCGGCGCCCGGCCGCGACCAGCAGCCGCTCGGCGGTCAGGGTCTCGCCGCCGCCCAGGTCGAGCGTGAACGCGTCGTTCCCGTGCCGGACGGCGGAGACCGCGACGCCCGTCCGCACGGCGATGCCCTCGTTCCGGAACACCCTCGCGACCAGCTCCGACGCCTCGGGCTCCGCCGTGCCCAGCAGCCGGTCGGCCACCTCCAGGACCGTGACCTCGCTGCCGAAGCGCGCGAACGCCTGCGCCAGCTCCACGCCGACCACGCCGCCGCCGAGCACCGCCAGCGAGCGCGGCACCCGCTCGGCCCGCACCGCCTCGCGGTTCGTCCAGTACGGGGTGCCCTCCAGCCCGTCGATCGCGGGCACGGCGGGATCGGTGCCGACGTTGATGAGCAGCCCGCGCCGCGCGCGGAACGTCCGGTCCCCGACCCTCACCTCACCCGGCGCGGTGATCCGCCCGCGGCCGCGGACGAGCGTGACGCCCCTCGCGGTGAGCCGTTCGGCGGCGGCCCGGTCGTCCCATCCGCTGGTCGCCTCGTCCCGGATCCGCCGGGCGACCTGCGACCAGTCGGGGCGGACGGTCGCGTCCCCGGCCGTCCCGGGGATCCGCCGCCCCTCGGCCAGCAGGCCCGCGGCGCGCACCATCATCTTGGTCGGGACGCACGCGAAGTACGGGCATTCGCCGCCGACCAGCCGGTCCTCGACGCCGACCACGTCCAGCCCGGCCCCCGCGAGCCGCCCCGCGGCCTCCTCTCCCCCCGGCCCGAGCCCGATCACCACGACGTCGACTTCGTCAGCCATGACCAAGGGCGTCCCCGGGCAGAGCCGGTTATCACCTGTCCGGCCCGGTTCGGACGAGGGCCGCTCAGCCCGTGCGCGCCACGGACGCGGAACGGCGGCGCGGCATCGGGATCCGGTCCAGGTCGTGCGCGATCGTGATCTCACCGTCGAAGCGCGCCGCCGCCTGCTCGGCGAACAGGCGCTCGTCCTCGGCCCGGTAGCGCTCGGAGAAGTGGGTCAGGACCAGGTGGCGCACGCCGGCGACCGCCGCGATCTCGCCCGCCCGCCCCGCCGTCAGGTGCTTGCGCTCCTCGGCCAGCCGCGCGTCCGCGTCCAGGAACGTGGACTCGATGACGAGCATGTCGGCGTCCCGGGCCAGCTCGTAGGCGGCGGGGCACAGGCCGGTGTCCATCACGAACGCCACCTTCTGCCCCGGGCGCCGGACGCTCACCTCCTCCAGCGCGACCGTGCGGCCGTCCGGCGCCGTGACCCGGCCCTCGTCCCGCAGCCTCCGGACGAGCGGGCCGCGCACGCCCCGCGCCGCCAGCTCCCCGGGCAGCATCGTCACCCCGTCCGGCTCCGCCAGCCGGTACCCGTACGCCTCGATGGAGTGGTCGAGCCGGCGCGCGGTCAGCGTGAACGGCGCCGGCCCGGTGTCCAGCCGCACCGTGTCGCCCGCGAGCGGATGTTCCGCGATATCACTGGTGTCGTAGAAGGACGTCGCGTGCCGCAGGCGCCGCCAGTACTCCTCCCCGCTCGCGGGGAACGCCGCGTTCACCACATGCTCCACCCCGTCCCTCGCGATCCGCTGGATCATGCCGGGGACGCCGAGGCAGTGGTCGCCGTGGAAGTGCGTGAGGCAGAGCCAGGTGACGGCGGTGGCGGTGACGCCCGCGAACGTCATCTGCCGCTGGGTGCCCTCGCCCGGGTCGAACAGCAGGCCGTGCCCGTCCCAGCGCAGCAGGTAGCCGTTGTGGTTGCGGGTCTTGGTCGGCACCGCGCCGGCGGACCCGAGCACCAGCAGATCGCGTACGGACATGCCCCCATGGTGCCGGTGATCGGCCGCGGCCGGCCGCCGATTATCCGGCCGCCTCCCCGTTCACTCCCCTTCTCATTTCCCTGCTCGCTTCAAGGGACCGCCGCGCGGCGTCCGCCCTGTCCAGGGAGGCGCGCTCGGCGTCGGGATCGGAGCGCATGCGGGCCGCCTCGGCGAAGTGCGCCCACACGTCCGCCTCCTGCGCGAGCGCCCGTTCGGCACGCATGATCTCCAGCGCCTGGCCGAAGAAGTTGATCGCCACCACCGGGAGGCGCCGGGCCAGGCAGACCTCGCCGAGGCCGGTCAGGGCGCGTCCGCGGTTGAAACGGTCGGGCTCCTCCAAGGCCGCGAACGCGTTCGGCAGGGGTTGCAGCAGGTCCGCCGCGCGGTCGGTGTCACCGGCCGCGCAGACCGCACGGCCCAGCCGGTAGCGGGCCAGGAGGATCGCGCGCTCGTCGCCGGTCCGCTCGGCGCGCCGGAGGTCCTCTTCCAGATCCTCCAGCGGGACGGCCGGTTCCTCCTGCGTCTCGTCGGCACGCACACCGACGTCCTCCCCGGGCAGGGAGAAGCTCAACCCGTTTCGGGGCGGCTCAGGACTTCTCGGAGGGTTCGTCCTTGACGGCCTGGGAGCCCTGGGCGGCCTTGGCGGCTTGGGCGGCCTCCCATTCCTGCTGCTTGAGGTCCGCCTCGCGAGGAGCCTGGATCTTGCGGATCTGCTTGTTCATCGACCGGATCAGGAAGATCAGCGCGACCAGCAGGGCCACGAACACCCCGAATCCGAGGAACCCCGGGGTCACGGTGTCGTCGTTGAGCGGCATCGCGAGCGGCGCCCCATGCGTCGGCAGGGCGGCGAAAACGGACACTACAGACATACCTTCTCCCGGACGCCGGCGAACAGATCGTCCTCCGGCAGCTCCGTGTCGACCAGGGACCTGGCCAAATGGTAGTCCTCGGTGGGCCATACCTCGCGCTGGACGTCGAGCGGGACGCGGAACCAGAAGCCGTTGGGGTCGATCTGGGTGGCGTGGGCCAGCAGCGCCTTGTCCCGGGTCTCGAAGAAGTCCCCGCACGGGACGCGGGTGGTCACGTCCCACAGGGCCGGGCGCTCGTCCTTCTCGAAGCGCTCGATCCACTCCTTGTACGGGGATTCCAGGCCCTTGCTCTCCATGGCGGCGTGCAGCGCCAGGATCCGCTCCTTGCTGAAGGTCATGTGGTAGTAGAGCTTGAGCGGCTGCCAGGGCTCGCCCGCGCCCGGGTAACGGTCCGGGTCGCCCGCGGCCTCGAACGCCTCCACCGACACCTCGTGGCACTTCACGTGGTCGGGGTGCGGGTAGCCGCCCTTCTCGTCATAGGTCAAGATCACGTGCGGGCGGAACTCGCGGACGGCCCGCACCAGCGGCTCGGACGCGACCTCCAGCGGCTGCAACGCGAAACAGCCCTCCGGCAGAGGCGGCGGCGGGTCGCCCTCGGGGAAGCCGGAGTCGACGAAGCCGAGCCAGCGCTGCTCCACCCCGAGGATCTCCCGGGCGCGCGCCATCTCCTCTTCGCGGACCTTCCCGATGTTCTCCTTGATCTCGGGACGGTCCATCGCGGGGTTGAGGATGCTGCCGCGCTCGCCTCCGGTGCACGTGACCACGAGCACCTCGACGCCGTCGGCGACGTACCGGGCCATGGTGGCCGCGCCCTTGCTCGACTCGTCGTCCGGGTGGGCGTGCACGGCCATCAGCCGCAGCCCTCGCCCCGGCCCATCGGACGGATCGAGCGGCGCCTCGTCTATGGCCTGGTCTATGGCCTCGGACACGGATACTCCCTCTCAACAACCTGCACGCGAATCGCCTTGAAGGGACCCCGGTTCGGAGCACCCCTCGCGACGGAAGAGAATTGTTCCTGACAACGTCCACGCGCCGCACGGAGATTCCCCGCATGTCAACGAGCGTCAAGCCGAGGTCACCGGCGTCCACCCTGCCCGCCCGGACGGATGACAGGGCGGGCGACCGGGAAGGCGACGGCGAGGAGCGCGGTCCGGTGGCGGCGCACGACGGGCCGCCCGGCGAGTGGCCCCCAGGGGACGGAGCGTCCGGAGGTGGCCACCGTCCGGAGCGGGACGGGAGGGACGGCCGCCGCCTCGGCCGGCTGGGCGCCGTGGTGATCGGCCTGCTCGCGGTGGTGTTCGCGGCCGGCTGGGCGGTGATCGTCGGTCATGCGGGCAACACCCCGGGAATCGCCTCGCAGACCATTGCGTTCGTTATACAGAGCGACACATCGGTGCAGGTCAAGTATGCCGTCGCCAAGGACGAGGCCGATGTGGTCCAGTGCACGGTGGACGCCTTCGACGAAAGCTTCGCCATTGTGGCGGCCCAGCGGATCACCGTTCCGAAGGGCGTCTCGAAGATCACTCGGACCGACACCTTGAGCACCTTGAAACGGGCCACGGGCGCCCGCGTCAAAGATTGCCACAAGGTGTGAATCACCTGGTGAAAGCCCGGCCGGTTTTGGCGGGTTGCGTGCGAGCCGTTCAGGGAACCTTTACCCGCACACACCGGATAGGCTAGAGGTTTCACCCGGCCGCACTTCATGTCGATGTGTCGCCCGTCCCGCCGGGACCGGCGAGATCGCTACATGTGGATGAGGAGTACCCGTGACCGAGACCCGCGCTGACAACGTAACCTGGCTGACCCAGGATGCGTACGACCGGCTCAAGGCTGAGCTGGACCACCTGTCGGGCCCGGGCCGCATCGAGATCGCTCAGAAGATCGAGGCGGCGCGGGAGGAGGGCGACCTGCGCGAGAACGGCGGCTACCACGCGGCCAAGGAGGAGCAGGGCAAGATCGAGGGGCGCATCCTCCAGCTCCAGTCCATCCTTGAGAACGCCCGGGTCGGCGAGGCCCCCCGCACCGAGGGCGTGGTCGGCCCCGGCATGACCGTCACGGTCTCCTTCGAGGGCGACGACGAGGAGGTCACCTTCCTGCTCGCGTCCCGCGAGGAGAGCGGCGCTCCCATCGACGTCTACTCCCCCAACTCCCCCCTCGGCGCCGCGATCAACGGCAAGAAGGTCGGGGACAAGGCCACCTACACGCTCCCCAACGGCCGGAGCATGACCGTGGAGATCCTTGACGCCACCCCCTACGCGGGAAGCTGACGCCGGGCGCCGGCCCGGTGCCTCAGAGCGCTCCATCGTTCGCCGGAACGCCCCCGATACCCCGTCCGCGGCCGGGTTCGGGGGCGTTTTCCGTGCCCGCGGCCGCGGCGACCAGGGGGAGGGTGCGGTACGGCACCTGGGTGGCCAGGGAGATCACCGAGGAGGCGCGTTCCACGCCCCGCACCGCCACGATCATGTCGATCACCCGTTGCAGGTCCTGGTTGCTGCGGGCGACCACGCGGCAGAGCATGTCGCCGGCGCCGGTGATGGTGTGCGCCTCGATCACCTCGGGCACGCCGGCCAGCCGCTCGGCGACGGGGTCGTGGCCGCCGGGCTGGCGGATCTGGAGAGTCACGAACGCCGTGACCCCGTAGCCGAGCGCGGCCGGGTCGATCTGCGGGCCGAAGCCGCGGATCACCCCCTGTCCGGACAGCCGGTCGAGCCGGGCCTGGACGGTGCCGCGCGCCACCCCGAGCCGCCGGGACGCCTCCAGCACGCCGATCCTGGGCTCGGCCGTGAACAGCGCGATCAGCCGCGCGTCCAGATCGTCGATCATCCGGTCCCGTCCCCTCGTGGTCAGACTGCACAGGACGTCCTGCCATTCCGGCGATTCACTGTACAGATTGTCCACTGATTCAGGTAACTCTTGCGCACTCTGCGGGGCGGTGCGGAGATTGGGGGCATGGATGAGTTTCCGGTCAAGGGCATGGACGCCGTCGTCTTCGCCGTCGGCAACGCCAAGCAGGCCGCGCACTTCTACTCGACGGCCTTCGGGATGCGCAGGGTCGCCTATCGCGGGCCTGAGAACGGGAGCCCGGACGAGGCCGCGCACGTCCTGGAGTCGGGAAGCGCCAGGTTCGTCTTCCGCGGCCCGGTGCGGGCGGGCACGGAGCTGGGGAGGCACGTCGCCGAGCACGGGGACGGGGTGACCGACCTGGCCATCGAGGTGCCGGACGTGGAGGCCGCGTACGAGCACGCGACCTCCCGGGGCGCCCGCGGGGTCGAGGAGCCGCACGTCCTGGAGGACGACCACGGCAAGGTGGTGGTCGCCGCGATCGCCACCTACGGGGAGACCCGGCACTCGCTGGTCGACCGCTCCAACTACGCCGGCCCCTACCTGCCGGGCTTCGTCCCGGCCGCGCCCATCGTGGAGCCGCCCGCCTCCGGACGGTACTTCCAGGCGATCGACCACTGCGTGGGCAACGTCGAGCGCATGGACGAGTGGGCGGACTTCTACCACAAGGTGATGGGCTTCACCGACATGGCCGAGTTCATCGGGGACGACATCGCGACCGAGTACTCGGCGCTGATGTCCAAGGTCGTCGCGGACGGCACGCGCAAGGTCAAGTTCCCGATCAACGAGCCGGCCGAGGGCCGCAGGAAGTCGCAGATCGACGAGTACCTGGAGTTCTACGGCGGGCCGGGCGTGCAGCACATCGCCCTGGCGACCGGCGACATCCTCGCCGCCGTGGACGCGATGAGCGCCGCGGGCGTGGAGTTCCTCGACACCCCCGACTCCTACTACCAGGACCCGGAGCTGCGCGCCCGGATCGGCGAGGTGCGGGTGCCCGTGGAGGAACTGCGCAAGCGCCGAATCCTGGTCGACCGGGACGAGGACGGGTATCTCCTGCAGATCTTCACCAAGCCGGTTCAGGACCGTCCCACGGTGTTCTTCGAGCTGATCGAGCGGCACGGATCGATGGGCTTCGGCAAGGGCAATTTCAAGGCGCTGTTCGAGGCGATCGAGCGGGAGCAGGCCAGGCGCGGCAATCTGTGACCCGCATCACCCGATCCATCGCCTTCGGCCGGAAAGAATCGCCATAAGTGACCACGGGGCAATTCATCCGAGTTGCCCCGTGTGCCGGGCACGGGCAGTCTTGGCAACGTGCACACGGCCGGAAGTACGCCCAGGAGCCCTCGCGGGGCCCGCAGCCACGTCCGTCGCGGCGTGTCCGGGCTGTCCGCCCTCGCCGTCGCGGGCGCGCTGACGGCCTGTATCAGCCTTCCCCAGGATGACGAGGCGCCGCCGCTGCCACCGGACGCCGGATCCCCGGGGCCCACCGGCCCCGCGGGCCCCGACAGCGTCGGCGACGCCTACGTTCCGGGCAACGGCAACGGCGGGTACGACGTCCAGCACTACACCCTGAGGCTGGACATCACCCCCGGAGCCCCCAACGAGCTGGACGGCACGGCGGAGATCACCGCGTCGGCGACGCAGCGGCTGCCGAGCTTCAACCTCGACCTCACCGGGCTGAACGTCTCGGACGTGCGGGTGAACGGCGCGGCGGCGCGGCACCGGCGCGAGGACGAGGAACTGGTGATCAATCCGGCCACGCCCGTGGAGAAGGGCGCCAGGTTCACCGTCACCGTGCGGTACGCGGGCACGCCCCGTCCCGTGGAGGACCCGATCCTGGGCCGGTACGGGTGGATCCGCACCCCCGACGGGGTGTTCGTGGCCTGCCAGCCGAGCGGGGCGCACACCTGGTTCCCCAGCAACGACCATCCCAGCGACAAGGCCACCTTCGACATCCAGCTGACCGTGCCCGCCGGGCTCACCGCGATCTCCAACGGCGAGCCGTCCACGCCGGTCACCGGGTCCGAAGGCGGCGGCGCCGGGGTGCCGACCGCGCGGCCCGGCGTGCCCCCGGGCCAGGTACCGGCGCAGCCGAGCCCCGTGATCGGCCCGGTCGCGGCGAAGAGCGGGCGGGTCACCTCCACCTGGAAGGTCGCCCAGCCCATGGCCACCTACCTGGCCACCGTCAACGTCGGCAGGTTCGGCGTGCGGACGGGCAAGACGCCCGGCGGCATCACCAACATCACGGCCGTGGACCCCTCGGTGATCGGCACCCCGCTGGACGCCTTCTACGCCAAGAACTCGGAGATCACCGACGAGTGGGCGCGCCGGTTCGGGCCCTACCCGTTCGGCTCCACCGGCGGCCTGGTCGACAACGCCAGGGTGAACTTCGCGCTGGAGACCCAGACCCGCCCGGTGTACGGGGCGTTCGGCGCCAGCGAGGGGATCGTCGCGCACGAGCTGGCGCACCAGTGGTTCGGCGACAGCGTCAGCGTGACCCGCTGGCAGGACATCTGGCTGAACGAGGGCTTCGCGACCTACGCCGAGTGGATGTGGGAGGAGAAGGCCGGCGGGCGGTCGGTGCAGTCGCAGTTCGACTCCCTGTACTCCGACTCCGGCAACCGCGAGCTGTGGGACGTCCCGACCGGGAACCCCGGCAGGGCCCAGATGTTCGGCCGCACGGTGTACGACAGGGGCGCGATGACCCTGCACACGCTGCGCAAGCGGGTGGGCGACGACACGTTCTTCAAGATCCTGCAAACCTGGACCAAGGAGCGCCGCCACTCCAACGCCACGACCGCGCAGTTCATCGAGACCGCCGAGCGGGTGTCGGGGAAGCAGCTCGACGACCTCTTCCAGAGCTGGCTGTACGAGCGGGGACGGCCACGGCGCTGACCCCTGGGGATCGGCAACCGATCCCCAGGAGTGGGCAACGGATCCGGAAAGCCATGGTCTGACCGCGCGACAGGAGCGGGCGGGCTCGCCATGGTGGCCGCGTGGTGACATGCTCCGCGGCGCGCGCCTCCGCCGCCTCCCTGATCCTGGTCCCGGCGCTGTTCGCGAGCGCCCTCACCGCCGCGACCGCCTCGCCCGCGCCGCCACGGCCCGCACAGGGCCACCCGGCGCAGAACGGAGCGTTCACCCCCGGCGCTCCGGGCGCCGGCGACCCGTACTTCCCGCGCGCTGGCAACGGCGGCTACGACGCCCGCCACTACGACATCCGGCTCCGGTACGAGCCGCGCGACCGGCGGATCGCGGCCACCACGCGGGTCACCGCGGTCGCGACGCAGAACCTGTCCCGATTCGACCTGGACTTCGTCGGCAACCAGGTCCATGAGGTCACCGTCGACGGGACCCCCGCCGCGTACCGCCGGGACGGCCAGGAGCTCGTCGTCACGCCGCGCTCGGGCATCGTGAAGGGACACCACTTCACCGTCGCCGTCACCTACACGGGCGCGCCGAACGGCCGCGGCTCCGGCTGGATCCGCACCCCCGACGGCGCGGTCAGCCTGTCGCAGCCACAGGGCTCGGCCACCTGGTTCCCGCTGAACGACCATCCCACCGACAAGGCCACGTACTCCTACCGGATCACCGTGCCGGAGGGGCTGTCCGTCCTGGCCAACGGCGAGCCGGTGCGGTCGTTCCGGACGGGCGACCAGGTGGGCGCGCCGCGGACCGTGACGCACCTGTGGCGGTCCCGGCAGCCCATGGCGGGCTACCTGGCCATGGTGGCGATCGGAAGGTTCCGCGTGCGCGAGGGACGCTCCCCCGCCGGGATCCGGACGATCAGCGCGGTGGACGCCTCGCTGATGCAGGACCTGGCCCGGTTCCACGCCACCACCGGCACGGTGACGGACTGGGCGGCGCGGCTCTTCGGCCGGTACCCGTTCGGCTCTTCCGGCGGCGTCATCGACAACGTCCCGGTCAACTACGCGCTGGAGACGCAGAGCCGACCCGTCTACCCGAGCGCCGCCGACGTCCCGCTGATCGTGCACGAGCTCGCCCACCAGTGGTTCGGCAACAGCGTCAGCCTGCGGCGCTGGGAGGACATCTGGCTGAACGAGGGCTTCGCCACGTACGCCGAGTGGCTGTGGAGCGAGCAGCACAAGGGCCGGACCGCCGAGCAGTTCTTCCGGCAGGCGTACAAGGGCGCGAGCGCGAAGGACTGGGAGCGGCCCACCGGCAAGCCGGGTCCGAAGGGCCTGTTCGACCACTTCTCCGTCTACACGCGCGGGGCCATGACCGTGCACGCGCTGCGCGCCGCCGTCGGCGACCGCGCGTTCTTCCGGATCCTGCGCGCCTGGACGGCCACGCGCGCCTACGGCCACGGCACGACCCGCGACCTCATCGGGCTCGCCGAGCAGGTGTCCGGAAGGGACCTCGACCCGCTCTTCCAGGACTGGCTCTATGAGCCGCGACGGCCCGCCATGCCGAAACGGACGTACCGCCCGTCCGAGGATGCGACTGTCCTCAACCGGTCCACATCGAAACCGAATCGCGCTTGATCAGTGGTGCCCGCGCTGAAACTTTTGGGCGATGAGCAGCAGAGCCCCGAAAGGGATGGCCGTGGTGGCGCTCGCCGCCACGGCGGGAATCCTGGTGTCGGCGGTGCCCGCGGGGGCCACCACCAAGTACACGCCCGGCGCTCCGGGAGCCGGTGACCCTTACTTCCCCGACATGGGCAACGGCGGATACGACGTCGCCCACTACGACATCGCGCTGAAATACGACCCGGTCGGCAAGGGGATCCAGGCCGTCACCGACATCCGGGCGCGCGCCACCCAGAACCTGTCCCGGTTCAACCTGGACTTCCTCGGTCCCCTGCGGATCTCCTCACTGCGGGTGAACGGCGCCAAGGCTTCGTTCAAGCGCACCGGCGCCCAGGAACTGGTGATCACCCCGCGCAAGGGGCTGCGGAAGAACAGCAAGTTCACGGTCACCGTCGCCTACTCGGGCGTCCCCCAGCCCATCAACGACGCCACGCTGGGCACCTCCGGCTGGGTGCCGACCAGTGACGGCGCGCTGATGGTCAATCAGCCGTTCGGCGCGGCCACGGTGTACCCGGTGAACGACACGCCCGCGGACAAGGCCACCTACAGGTTCTTCCTGACCGCGCCCAAGTCGCTGACGACGCTGGCCAACGGCGACTTCGCCGGCAAGGTCACCAAGGGCGGCCTCACCACCACGCGCTGGGAGATGCGCCAGCCGATGGCCAGCGAGCTGAGCATGCTCACCATCGGCAAGTACGACGTGATCAGCGGGAGGACCTCCACCGGCATCCCCAACCTCACCGCCACCGACCGGGCGCTCGGCATCAGCCCCGCGCTGGGCCGGGAGTTCCACGACCAGACCGCCCTCATCCAGGACTTCCTGGCCACCAAGTTCGGCAAGTACCCGTTCACCTCCACCGGAGGCGTCGTCGTCAGGGCGAACATCGGGTACGCGCTGGAGACCCAGGCGCGCTCGATCTACGACCGCGCCCACGCCCCCGGGACGCTGCCGTCCCGCACGACCATCGCGCACGAGCTGGCGCACCAGTGGTACGGCGACAGCAGCACGCCGGAGCGGTGGTCGGACATCTGGCTGAACGAGGGGTTCGCGACCTACGCCGAGTGGCTGTACCTGGAGAGGTTTCAGAACAAGCCGGTCCAGCAGAGCTTCGACGAGATCTACGCCACACCGGCCGACGACGACCTGTGGAAGCCGCTCACGGCCGACCCCGGCCGGGACAACATCTTCCACCCCACCGTCTACGACCGCGGCGCGATGACCGTCCACGCCCTGCGGCTGGAGATCGGCGAGAAGGACTTCGCCCGGCTGATCAAGGAATGGCCGACCCGCAACCGCGGGAAGACCTTCACCACCCGCGAGTTCATCCGGTTCGCCGAGGA
Organism: Actinomadura sp. SCN-SB; assembly: GCF_043906805.1. Taxonomy (NCBI): domain Bacteria; kingdom Bacillati; phylum Actinomycetota; class Actinomycetes; order Streptosporangiales; family Thermomonosporaceae; genus Actinomadura; species Actinomadura sp. SCN-SB. The sequence continues at coordinate 81,935 of NZ_JBIMPP010000005.1, forward strand.
CCTCTCCGGGGAGCGGCTGGACGACCTCTTCCGGAAGTGGGTCTTCACCTCCGGCAAGCCGTCCCTGTGACGTGGCGCTCGCGCGCGTGAGAGGCAGGCACCGAACCGCTCACATCGGCCGCTCACATCGGCCGCTCACATCGGCCGCTCACGCGGCGAGCACCGCGTAGCCCCTGTCCCTGAGCCGGCCAAGGACCTCCTCGCAGTGGTCGGGGCCGCGCGTCTCCAGGTGCATCAGCACCTCCGCCTCCTCGACGTGGAGGCGCGCGGCGACCCGCTCGTGCATCACGTCCAGCACGTTCACACCCAGCTCGGCCAGCTCGCGCAGCAGCGTCACCAGCGCGCCGGGACGGTCGATCAGCCGGCAGCGCACCACCAGGTACCGGCCGGCGCCCGCCAGCCCGTGCCTGAGCACCTTGGCCAGCAGCACGGGGTCGATGTTCCCGCCCGACAGCAGCGCCACCACGGGGGTCCGCACCGCGTAGGAGTGCTCCAGCAACGCCGCCACGCCCGCCGCCCCGGCGGGCTCCACCACCTGCTTGGCGCGTTCGAGGCAGAGCAGCAGCGCCTGCGAGATCGACTCCTCGGTCACCGTGACCACCGCGTCGACCAGCTCGGTCACCAGCTCGTAGGTCAGCTCGCCCGGCCGCCCGACCGCGATGCCGTCCGCCATCGTGGGCTGCACGTCCACCCGGACCGGCTTGCCCGCCGCCAGGGACGGCGGGAACGCCGCCGCCTTCTTCGCCTGCGCGCCCACCACCTTGACGTCGTGATCGGCGGCCTGCTTCAGCGCCGCCGCGACCCCGGAGATCAGCCCGCCGCCGCCCACGCCGCCGACGACCGTCCGCACGTCGGGGCACTGCTCCAGGATCTCCAGGCCGATCGTCCCCTGCCCGGCCACCACGTCCGGATGGTCGAACGGGTGGATCAGGACGGCCCCTTCCCTGGCGGAGTGCTCCATGGCCGCGTCCAGACAGCCGTCCACGGTGGGGCCGGTGAAGACCACCTCGGCGCCGTACGCCCTGGTCGCGGCGACCTTGGGCAGCGGGGCGCCCTCCGGCATGAACACGGTGGCCTTGCAGCCGAGCATGGACGCCGCCAGCGCCACGCCCTGCGCGTGGTTTCCCGCGCTCGCCGCGACGACCCCGCGGGCGCGTTCCTCGTCGCTGAGCCGCGCGATCCGCACGTACGCCCCGCGGATCTTGAACGATCCGGTGCGCTGAAGGTTCTCGCACTTCAGGTAGACCGGGCCGCCGATGGCCTCGGACAGCGCCCGGGAGTGCATGAGAGGGGTGGGGACCACCACGTCGCGCAGCAGCGCGCGGGCGGATCGGATGTCGTCGGCGTTGACGAGCGGCATGCAGCGATCCTATGCGCCGCGCTTGCCGAGCCCGGACAGCGCGCGATCAGGGATGGTGATCAGCAGGAACAGCGCGGCCATCCCGAGCATGGACAGGGCCAGCGCGTGCAGGCCGGAGGTGTCGGCGCGCTCGGCGAAGAACAGGCCGGTGAGGCAGGAGGTGATCATCGCACCGATGTAGGTGAAGGTGCGCAGCAGCCCGGCCGAGGAGGCGGTGCGCTCGTGGTCGGACTGGTAGTACACCGAGTTCTGCAGCGCGAGCCCGTTCAGCCCTTGGGGGATGCCGAAGGCGAACGCCACCACGAGCAGCAGCCAGATGGCGCTGTGCGAGTCCAGCAGCAGAAGCAGCAGGCAGGCGACGACCTGGACCACGGCGCCGACGACGAGCCTGCCGCGGATCTCCGAGCGGCGGCCCGAGTAGGTGGCGGCGACGATCGCGGTGGCGAACAGCGGCAATTGCAGGAAGCCCGCATGCGCGGCCGACAGGCCCCGCCCCTCCTCCAGCCATTGCGTGTAGCCGTACAGGGCCGCATAGCCGACGACGTAGGCGAGTAAGGCGCGGCAGTACGTGGTCAGCAGCGGCACGTTCCCGGCTAAGACGCGCAGGTCGAGAAAGGGCTCCGGCACCCGTAGCGCGCGTACCACCCAGCACACCGCCGCCGCCACGCTGAGGACCGGTAGGTACCAGCGCGCGGACACGGGGTTCATCAGGAACAGCAGCAGCGAGATCAGCATCGCGGAGAACAGCGTCACGCCCGGCAGGTCGAGGCGGGACAGCCGCCGCTCCCCGGGGGCGCGCGGCGGCATGGGCGTCCTCGGCAGGCGCCGCATGCCCAGCACCATTCCGGCCACGGCCAGCGGGAGGTTGACGGCCAAGGTGGTGCGCCATCCGCCCAGCTCGATCAGCAACCCGCCCAGGCTCGGCCCGATCACGGCCATGACCTGGCTGGAGACGGCCAGCGCGGTCAGCACGCCGCCGGGGCTGTCGCGTCCGGTGCGGTCCCCCTCGCTGCGGATCAGGTACATCGCGGACGGGTAGCCCGCGCAGGTGCCGAAGCCGAGCAGCACCCGCGCCAGGATCAGCACGCCCAGGTTCGGCGCCAGCATGCCGATCAGGCCCGCGACCCCGGTGAGGGCCATGCCCGCCAGGTAAAGGCGGCGCGGCCCGAACAGGTCGATCAATCGCCCGGTCACCGGCTGCCCGACCGCGGTCGCCATGTACAGCGCGGCCACCAGCCACGCCGTCTCGGACGGCGGCGCCCCCAGCGCGGCCCCGATCGGCACCAGCGAGACGGCGAGGATCGAGGAGTTGATCGGGTTCAGCACCGTACCCAGCAGCATGGGGGCAAGCAGCCTGCGGTCGAAGGCGTCTCCGGGGGCCCACCCGCCCCTGCTACCGGTCGTCCCCACCCCAGTACAGGTCGGGCCGCTGGACCAGAGCCGCCGCGCCGATGAGCCCGCTGGTCTGCCCCAGCCTCGCCGGGACGATGCGCACCCGCCGTGCGAAGTCCATGCGGGCGTGAACGGAGAACGCCTCCTCCAGCGGGCCGAACAGCAGATCGCCCACCTGGGACAGGCCCCCGCCGATCGCCACCACGTCCAGGTCCAGGAGGTTGGCGGTGGACGCCAGGGCGATGCCCAGGGCCCGGCCCGCCCTGCGCATGGCGGCCATGGCGACCGGGTGGCCCGCGCGGGCGTCGGCGGCCAGGTCCACGCCGGTGGGGTCGCGCTCGTCGTCCCGCCGCCAGCCCTGCTCGCGCGCCCACGCCGCCAGGCCCGGCCCGCGCGCGATCGCCTCCAGGCAGCCGCGGCCCCCGCAGCCGCACGGCGGGCCGTCGGGGTCCACGACGATATGCCCGACGTGACCGGCGTTCCCGCTCTTGCCGTCGATCAGGCGCCCGCCCAGGACCAGGCCGCCGCCCACGCCGGTCGAGACCACCATGCCGAGGACGTTGCCGTACCCCTTCCCGGCGCCTTGCCAGTGCTCGGCGATCGCGACGCAGACGGCGTCGTTGTGGACGCGCACGGGCACGCCGGGGAAACGCGCCCGCAGGCGGTCACGTAACGGGAAGCCGCGCCAGGCGTGCATGTTGAGCGGCGACACCTCGGCGGCGGGCCAGGTCATCGGGCCTCCGCAGCCCACGCCGACGCCGGCGATCCGCTCCGCGTCCGCTCCGGCGGCGGCGAGCACCTTGCCGACCAGCGCGTCGAGGGCCGCCCAGATGGCCTCGGCGTCCCGGCTCCGCGCCTCCGGGTCCGGGTGTCCGATCGGCCGGTTCGGCGTCTCGACGCGCTCGTAGGCCGTCAGGTGCCCGTCCGCGCCCACCATGGCGGCGGCCAGCTTGGTCCCGCCGATGTCGATCGCCAGCACGGGCACCTCGGAGCCCCGGTCGCTCACGACCCGCCGTCCTGGTCCGGGACGAACGTGATCTCCTGTTCGGGGCCGAAGGCGAGGATGGACGCGGTGAACCCGTGCACGTGGTTGCGCCCCGCCACCGGGCCGATCTCACCGGCGGCGAAGAACCCGCCCACCCCGGACGGGCGGAACGCGCGTTCCAGCACCCGGGCGTCATGATCGGAGTCGGGGAACATGGCGCGGCCCCGCCCGTTGCAGGAGAACAGCAGGGCCCCCTCCACCGGCGCCAGGTCGAAACGCTCCAGCAGCGTGGTGAGGTCGGCCTCGGCGGCGCCCGCGTCCCGGACCTGGAAGCGGACGGTGCGGCCGACGTCGACCACGTCGCCGATCGCGATCGCCCCGGTGTCGGTGTCGGCGCCCACCACGCCCCGGACCAGGAAGTCGCCGCGCTCGTGCTCGTCGGCGTACTCGTCCATGGCCACGCCGATCAGCAGCCCCTGGCCGGCCATCTCCTGCTCCTCCACGGACAGGCCGAGGACGATCTGCTCCAGCTTCTCCAGCGCGGGCGTGCCGGCCAGCTCGTACAGGATGTTCTCGTCGGCCTTGGTCACCACCATGTCCGGGCCGATCGGGCGGGCGCCCTGGCTGACCACCGTGACCGCGGTCACGGCGCCGCCGAGCACCACCCCGACCGCGCCCGTGTCGTACACGTCCCCGTTGAGGAACAGGCGGGTGGCGCCGCGGCTCGGCCCGTCCGCCATGCCGCCGACCAGCGGCAGCCCGGGCAGCGCCTCCCCGGACCGCTCCACGAAGGCGTCCACCGGGAAGCTGTAGGGATCGGCCAGCAGCACGCCCACCACGTCGTCGTCCTGGCCCTCGGGCATGCCGACGACGATCAGCCGGTCCTCGGCCTTGAGCGTCTCCAGCCGGAACGGCTCCAGCCGGGCGCCGGGCAGCACCCCGGCCCAGGCGCTGACCGCGCTGGCCTCCTCGACGCCGCGGGAACCCCCGATCACCCCGTTGGCGCTACAGCCCAGCACCGTCCGGGCGCCGGCCGCCTCCATCGCGGCCAGCCCGGCCGCCTCCAGCGCGCCGGGATCGTCGGCGGAGACGAAGACGCAGACCAGGTCCGGTGGGGCGCTGAGCGGCTCCAGCGCCGTGCGCACCGCGGTCCGCGCCGCCGCGGTCAGGTCAGGGCCGAGGGCGAGGCCGTCACCGAATCGGGCCATCGGCGGAGCCTCCCTCACGGTTCAGCGGGTCGTTCACACTTCCAGTTTCCCCCTTCACGCGCACGCCACCCAAACAGGGCGGCCGCCGAGTCCGGGACGCCCGAGCCGCAAGGGAATCGGGCCCGTGAGGGTGCGATATCGCGGATCGGCGACGTAGTGTCGATCGCGTGCGTCCATCCGAACCTCGCGAGAGAACACTGGGCGAGCTTCGCACCAGTGGCCACGTGCACCGCTCGGTCAAGGCCGAGATCCGGCACAACCTGCTGAACCGCCTGAGATCGGGCGAGCCCCGCTTCCCCGGCATCGTCGGGTTCGACGACACGGTGCTGCCCCATCTGGAGCGCGCCCTGCTGGCCGGGCACGACCTGGTCCTGCTCGGCGAGCGCGGCCAGGGCAAGACCCGGCTGATCCGCACCCTGGTCGGGCTGCTGGACGAGTGGACCCCGGTCGTCGAGGGATGCGAGATCAACGACCACCCGTACGCGCCGGTGTGCGTGCGGTGCCGCAGGATGGCCGGCGAGCTGGGCGAGGCCCTGCCGGTGGCCTGGAAGCACCGCGACGACCGGTACGGGGAGAAGCTGGCCACGCCCGACACCAGCGTCGGCGACCTGATCGGCGACGTGGACCCGATCAAGGTGGCCGAGGGCCGGCCGCTGGGCGACCCCGAGACCGTCCACTTCGGCCTGGTGCCGCGCACCAACCGGGGCGTCTTCTCCATCAACGAGCTGCCCGACCTGGCCGAGCGGATCCAGGTGGCGCTGCTGAACGTGCTGGAGGAGCGGGACGTCCAGGTCCGCGGGTACGCGCTGCGGCTGCCGCTGGACCTGCTGCTGGTGGCCAGCGCCAACCCCGAGGACTACACCAACCGGGGCCGGATCATCACCCCGCTCAAGGACAGGTTCGGCGCCGAGATCCGCACCCACTACCCGCTGGAGCTGGGCACCGAGCTGGAGCTGATCCGCCAGGAGGCGGAGTTCGCCGACCTGGCCGGGCAGCCGGCCGAGGTGCCCGACCATCTGATCGAGGTGATCGCCAGGTTCACCCGGCTGGTGCGCGAGTCGACGGCGGTGGACACCAGGTCCGGCGTGTCGGCGCGGTTCGCGCTGGCCGGGGCCGAGACCGTGGCGGCGGGCGCCGTGCGGCGGGCCGCGCTCGCGGGCGAGGAGCGCGCCGTGGCCCGGGTCTGCGACCTGCCCGCGGTGGTGCCGTCCCTGATGGGCAAGGTGGAGTTCGAGGTCAGCGAGGAGGGCCGCGAGCAGGAGGTGCTGGAGCACCTGCTGCGCCGCGCCATCGCCGAGACCTACCGGCGCACGCTGGGCCCCGCCGACCTGACCGGGCTGCTGGAGAAGTTCGACTCCGGCGAGCAGGTGGAGTCGGGCGAGCTGGTGCCGGCCGCCGAGCTGCTGCGCCGGATCGGCCAGGTCCCCGGGCTCGCCAAGATCATGGAGCGGCTCGGCATGAGCGGCGAGTCCCCCGAGCAGGCCGCCGCCGCGCTGGAGTTCGCCCTGGAGGGCCTGTACCTCACCCGCAGGTTGTCCAAGGACGTCCGGGAGGGCGGAGCGGACGGTACGGCCACCTACCGCACGTGAGGTGCCGCCGGCACGACCGAACAGAGCGAGGGCATGAGCGCCGCTTCTCCGGGGGGTGCGGAGGGTCGTCCCCCCGCGCGGGCAGCGCAGACGTAGGCGTCCTGAGGAGTTGGGGAGTGCGATGAGCCGTTACCGGTACGGGGCGTACGAGGAGGGTCCCGACCCGCTCGCCCCGCCGTACGACGTACGGGACGCGCTGGACGCGATGGGCGACTCCGTCCTGGAGGGCACCCGTCCCGAGGAGGCGCTGCGGGAGCTGCTGCGGCGTGGCCTGCCGGGCGCCGAGGGGCGCCGCGGTCTCGACGACCTGCTGCGGCAGGTGCGGGAGCGGCGCCGCAGGCTGCGCGAACGCGGGCGGCTCGACGGGACGCTGGAGGAGGCGCGCGCCCTGCTCGACACCGCGATCGGGCAGGAGCGGGCCGAGCTGTTCCCCGACCCCAGTGACGACGCGCGGCTGCGCGAGGCCGAGCTGGACGCGCTCCCCGACGACACCGCCCAGGCGATCCGGCGGCTGTCGGACTACCAGTGGAGGTCGGACGCGGCCCGCGCCACGTTCGAACGGCTGAAGGACCTTCTCCGCAGGGACGTCCTGGACGCGCAGTTCCAGGGCATGAAGCAGGCCCTGGAAAGCCAGGACCCGCAGGCCATGCAGCGCGTCAAGGACATGATGGCCGCGCTCAACGAGATGCTGGAGAAGGACGCCCGCGGCGAGCACACGCAGGAGGACTTCGACCGGTTCATGGAGCGGTACGGGGACATGTTCCCCGACAACCCGCGGAACCTGGAGGAGCTGGTCGACTCGCTGGCCCGCCGCGCCGCCGCGATGGACCGGCTGCTGGCCTCGCTGAGCCCCGAGCAGCGGGCGGAGCTGGCCGCCCTGATGGACCAGGTCATGCAGGACGCGGGGCTGGCCATGGAGATGTCCCGGCTGAACGACGCGCTGCGCGCCCGCCGTCCCGACCTGGGCTGGGGGCAGCCGGAACGGATGACCGGCGACGAGGCGCTGGGCATGGGCGACGCCACGACGGCGCTGGCCGAGCTGGCCGACCTGGCCGAGCTGGAGGCGGCGCTGGCCCAGGACTACCCGGGCGCCCGGCTCGACGACATCGACGAGGAGGCGGTGCGGCGCGCGCTGGGCCGCCGGGCCGTGGACGACCTGGAGGCGCTGCGCCGGATCGAGGCCGAGCTGGAGCGCCAGGGCTATTTGCAGCGCAAGCGCGGCAAGCTGGAGCTGACGCCCAAGGCCGTGCGGCGCCTGGGCGACACCGCGCTGCGCCGCGTGTTCTCCCAGCTGACCGCGGGCCGGCAGGGCGACCACGACCAGCGGGACGCCGGGCAGGCCGGGGAGCTGACGGGGTCGAGCCGCGAGTGGCGGTTCGGCGACGAACAGCCCCTGGACGTGGTCCGCACCGTCAGCAACGCCATCCGCCGCAGCGCCATGGAGCCGTCCGCGGCGGCGCTGGACGCGCCCGTCCTGGACGCCCCCGTCCTGGACGCTGCGGGCGCGTACGGCGGGCTCACCGCGCCCAGGGCGGTCACCAGGCGGAACGGCGCGGTCAAGCTGAGCGTGGACGACTTCGAGGTGCAGGAGACCGAGCGCCGCAGCGCCGCGGCGGTGTGCCTGCTGGTGGACCTGTCGTACTCCATGGTGCTGCGCGGCACGTGGGCGGCGGCGAAGCAGACCACGCTGGCCCTGCACGCGCTGGTCACCAGCAAGTACCCGCAGGACGCCATCCAGATCATCGGGTTCTCCAACTACGCCAGGACCCTGCACCCCACCGAGATGGCCGGGCTGGACTGGGACATGGTGCAGGGCACCAACCTGCACCACGCGCTGATGATCGCGGGCCGCCATCTGGACCGGCACCCCGACTTCGAGCCGATCGTGCTGGTGGTCACCGACGGCGAGCCGACCGCGCACCTGCGTCCCGACGGGCGGTCGCTGTTCGACTACCCACCCTCCCCCGACACGCTGGTGCTGACGCTGGCCGAGGTCGACAAGATGACCAGGCGCGGCGCCAGCATGAACTTCTTCATGCTGGCCGAGGACCGGCGGCTGGTGTCGTTCGTGGAGGAGGTCGCGCGGCGCAACGGCGGGCGGGTGTTCGCGCCCGACGCCGAACGGCTCGGCCAGTACGTGGTCAGCGACTACCTGCGGGTGCGGCGCGGACGCCGGTGATCGCGCGGGGGTGCGCCGCCCGCGGCGGGCCCGGCCGTTAGGGTCGTGGCCATGTCCACCTCCGACCGGCTCCTGCTCGTCCTGCACATCGGCTTCGCGATCTTCACGCTGGGCCCGCTGACCGCCGCGACCTCCGTCACCCCGCGCTACATCCGCAGGCGGGACCCGGCCGTGGTGCGCTTCCTCAACCGCAACACCCGGATCTACGGGCTCGGCACGCTCGGTGTCTTCCTGTTCGGGTTGTTCCTGGGGCAGGGGCGGATGGACGAGATCTGGCTCGTGGTGTCGATGACCCTGTTCGTCGTCGCGCTGGTGCTGCTGCTCCTCGTGGAGCGCGACCAGCGCAAGGCCGCCCAGTTGCTGGAACGGGCCGAGGCGTCCTCGGCCCCCGGGCCGTCCCAGGAGACCGCCAAGGACGGGGAGGCCGAGGCGGAGGAGAAGGCGACCGCCACCGCCCCGCGGGATCAGGACATCGCTCAGGTCGAGCGCGGCCGGATCGCCGCGATCTCGGGCGTCGTCGCGCTGCTCTGGCTGATCATCCTCGTGCTGATGGTGTGGAACGGGTCCTGAGCCCTCAGGGGGCGGTGCGCTGCTTGAGCCAGGAGATGATCAGCGGGACGGCGGTCTCCTCGTTCAGCAGCGCCGTCGCGTGCTGCCTGCCCGGGTACACCTTGACGCGCGCGTCCAGGCCGACCCCGCGCAGGGCGGCGGCCAGGCCGGTGCTCTGCGCGGGCGGGACGAACTCGTCCTTGTAGTGCAGCAGCAGCATCGGCGCGTCGCCCGGGGAGACATGGCTGATGGTGTTGGTGTCCTCGGCCTGCGCCATGCAGTCGGGGTCGGTCTCGACGGGCACGCAGCCCAGCAGCTTCACGACCGCGCGGCGCAGCTTGCGCTGGCTGTTCGTGGCGTCCGGCCTCTCGCCCGCCTGGTAGGCCAGGTACGGGATGTTCACCGGTGACAGGGACACGGCGCCGCGGACCCGCGTGCCGCCCTCGCCATAGGTGGCGAGCTGGCTCGCCAGCAGACCGCCGGCGGACGACCCCATGACCGCGACACGGTCCGGGTCGATGTTCCACTTGACCGCGTGCCGCTTGACGTAGGTCAGGGCCGCCATGGCGTCGTCCCGCTGCGCGGGCCAGGGCGCCTGGGTCGCGAGCCGGTAGTTGGCGGCGAAGACCGTGTAGCCCTGCGCGGTGAGGCGGCGTGCGAAGTACTTCCAGCCCGACTTGTCCCCGCCGATCCACGAACCGCCGTGGAAGAGCAGCACGGCCGGGGTGGGCGCGGTCCCGCGCGCCTGTCGCGTCGCCGCCCCCGCGTCGTCGTCCCGGCCCTCGGGCGTGGTGTCCTGCCAGTAGACGTCGATGCGCTGGCGCGGGTGGACGCCGTAGGCGTACGTGGCGGTCCTGGGCAGCTTGGGCGTCACCATGACGGCCCGGGTCGACACGACGGGGTCGGGGGCGGACGACTGCCCGTTCCCGGCCTGCGCGGTCGACGACGGGCCGGAGGAGCCCGGCGAGCCGGACGGGGCCTGCGTTCCCGGTCCTTCGCCCTGGCCGGGCGAGGCAGGTGACGAGGACCCCGGTGAGGGCACCGGCGGAGCGGCTCCCGCCGCGCCGGACACCGCCACGGCGGAGATGCACGTCGCGGCGAACGCCGCCCCGCAGACCAGAACTTTGCGCACTCCCGGTCCCTTCTCATCGGACACCCGGCGCGCCATATCATAGAGCCTTGATCACCTAGCGGCAGGCAAAGCCATCCGAATCGCCCGGTACGGACCGGTCGAAGATCCGGTCAGGGCCGGGCATGGCGGCCGGTCACCGGGTGGCCGCGGTGATCGCGCGCTCCAGGTCGCGGAGCAGGTCGTCCACGTCCTCGATGCCGACCGACAGCCGCACCAGGTCCCCGGGGACCTCCAGCGGGGACCCCTTGGCCGAGGCGTGGGTCATCCGGCCCGGATGCTCGATCAGCGACTCCACCCCGCCCAGCGACTCGCCGAGGATGAACAGCTTCGTGGACTCGCAGACCCGCACGGCCTCCTCCTCGGAGCCCATCCGGAACGACACCATCCCCCCGAACGCCTTCATCTGCTTGGCGGCGATGCCGTGGCCCGGGTGCTCCGGCAGCCCCGGGTACAGCACCGAGCGCACCTCCTCCCGTCCCGACAGCATGTCGGCGACGGCCGTCGCGTTGGCGCAGTGCCGGTCCATCCGCACGCCGAGGGTCTTGAGCCCCCGCAGCGTCAGCCAGCAGTCGAACGGCCCGGCGACGCCGCCCATGGCGTTCTGGTAGTACGCCAGCCGCTCCCCCAACTCGGCCGAGGCCGTGACCAGGGCCCCGCCGACCGTGTCCGAGTGCCCGCCGATGTACTTGGTCGTGGAATGCATCACCACGTCCGCACCCAGGGTCAGCGGGCGCTGGAGGTACGGCGAGGCGAAGGTGTTGTCGACCACCAGCAGGGCGCCCGCCTCGTGCGCGACGGACGCCAGCGCGGCGAGGTCGGCGATGCCCAGCAGCGGGTTGGTCGGGGTCTCCACCCAGATGATCTTGGTTTCCGGGCGGACCGCGGCCCGTACCGCGTCCAGGTCGCCCAGCGGCACCGGGTCCTGCACCAGCCCCCAGGGCTCGGCCACCTTGGTGAACAGGCGGTACGTCCCGCCGTACGCGTCACCAGGGATGATCACGTGATCGCCGGGACGGCACAGCGCGCGCAGGAGGGTGTCCTCCGCGGCGAGCCCGGACGCGAACGCCAGCCCCCGCGCTCCCCCCTCGACCTCCGCCAGGCATACCTCCAGAGCGGTACGCGTCGGATTGCCCGCCCGCGAGTATTCGTAGCCGGCCCGCAGCAGCCCCACACCGTCCTGCTTGTAGGTGGAGGTCTGGTGAATCGGCGGGACGACCGCCCCCGTCGTCAGGTCAGGTTCCTGACCTGCATGTATGGCCAGGGTCTCGAAACCCTGGTGAACGTCCTTGTCCATAGGCACGAGGCTATCCACCGGTCTCCCCTCCTGGAGGAGGAGACCGTCCACCGCAGGTATCACCCGGCATTTCGGTACCCGGGTTGACCTCAAAGAGCCCGCCGCTCTCTACCGTGTGAAAGGTACTCGAACCTGGAGTACTCCGATTCCACCGAACCTTTCCGAAGGATGTCGCATGTTCGCACGGTTGGCGCGCGCCGTCGTGAGACACCCGTGGTGGACGATCGTGGCCTGGCTGGTCGCCGCGGTCGCCGTCATCGCCTTCTCACCCCAGCTGTCCACCGAGTCCGACCAGGGCGACTTCCTGCCCTCGTCGTATGAGTCCGTCCAGGGGATGGAGATCGCCCAGAAGGCGTTCCCCCAGCAGGAGGACACCTCCGCCCTGATCGTGGTCAAGCGTACCGACGGGGCGCCGCTGACCACGGCGGACACCGCCAAGGTGAACCAGATCGCCCAGACCCTGAACTCCGACAAGCCGGAGACGGTGCAGGGCTTCCTCGCGGGACCCCAGACCGTGGCGCCGAACAGGGCCGTCCAGGTCGTCGCCGTGCCGATGAAGGGGTTCGACAGCGACGCCCAGACCAAGCAGTCCGAGGCGGTCAAGGAGATCCGCGCCGACCTGAAGACCCAGCTGAACGGGACCGGCCTGGAGGCCAAGGTCGGCGGTGACGTGGCCGGCTGGGTGGACAACGAGGACTCCTTCAACCAGTCCTTCGAGATCGTCGGCATCGCCACCTTCGTGCTGATCATCGGCCTGATCCTGCTGATCTTCCGGGCCCCGCTGGCGGCGCTGCTGCCCATCCTGGTGATCTCGCTGACCATGCAGGTCGCGATGGGCGTGATCGGGATCGCCTCGAAGATCTTCGACTTCTCCGGCGACCAGAGCCTGTCCACGATCATCCTGATCGTGCTGTTCGGCATCGGCGCCGACTACTACCTGTTCCTGATGTTCCGGTTCCGCGAGCGGCTGCGCGCCGGCGACGACAAGCGGACCGCCATGACGACCGCGCTGGAGCGGGTCGGCGAGGTCATCACCTCGGCCGCCGCCGCGATCGCGGTCAGCTTCCTGGTGCTGCTGCTGGCCGCCTTCGGCGGGTTCAGCGCCCTGGGCCCGTCCCTCGCCATCGCGGTCATGGTGATGGGCGTCACGTCCCTCACCCTGTTCCCGGCGATCATCGTGCTGCTCGGCCCCGCGGTGTTCTGGCCGTCCAAGGCGTGGAAGAAGCAGCCCAAGAGCTCGGGGGCGGCGGCCCTCGGCCGGCAGGTGGGCCGGCGTCCCGCCCTGGTCGCCCTGGTCTCCGGCGGTCTGATGGTCGCCCTCGCGGCGGGCGTGTTCGGGTTCAAGGCCGACTACGACTTCGCCGCCGGCTTCCCGCAGGACACCGAGTCCGCGCAGGCCACCAAGGACATGCAGAAGGGCTTCCCGCCCGGCATCGCCACCCCGGTCCAGGTCTTCCTCAAGACCGAGAACGGGCAGCCGATCTCGCAGCAGCAGATCGGCGCGTTCAGCGCGGCGGTCAAGGGCGCGCCGGGCGTCGGGCAGATCCGGCCGGGCGAGGTGGGCGCCCGCGACAAGTCCGTCGCGCGGGTCGACCTGCTGCTCAAGGACAACCCGATGTCCAACGAGTCGATCAGCCTCGTCAAGGACGACCTCACGCCGGCCGTGCACAGGGCCACGCCCGACGGCGTGCGGTCCTACGTCAGCGGCCAGACGGCGATCTTCGCCGACATCAACGCGGTCAACAACCGGGACCTGTCGGTGATCCTGCCGGTGGCGGCGGTGCTGATCGCGCTGATCCTGGCCCTGCTGCTGAGGTCGCTGGTCGCGCCGATCTACCTGGTCGTGGCCGTGCTGCTGGGCTTCACCGCCACGCTCGGCTCCGCGGTGTACGTCTTCCAGGGCGCCATGAACGAGCCGGGGGTCAGCTTCCAGCTGCCGATCGTGCTCTACCTGTTCGTCCTGGCGATCGGGACCGACTACAACATCCTGATGACCGCGCGGCTGCGTGAGGAGGCCAGGGAGGGCAACGAGCCGCGCAAGGCCGCCGCGCTGGCGGTCGAGCACGGCGGGCCCACGGTCGCCGCGGCCGGGCTGATCCTCGCCGGGACGTTCTCCGTCATGGTGCTGGCCCCGGTGTCGATGCTCCAGCAGATCGGCTTCTCGGTCGCGATCGGCATCGCCCTGTCGGCCTTCGTGATGTCGACCTTCCTGGTGCCCGGCCTGACCGCCATGCTGGGGCACAAGGCGTGGTGGCCCGGCCACGGCGACGAGCCCGACCGGCCGACCGGTGGTGAGCCCCCCGTCCTCCACAAGGGCGAGTACGAACCCTCGGGGATGGGCCGCTAGGGCTCACCGCCGTCCCCCCAGACGTCGGGTTGCGGGAACCGCGGTCCGGAAAGCCGCCCACAAGGCCGCGGACCGCAACCCGACTCCTTACATAGATGAAGATCGAATGAGAGGAAGCGCCGGAGACCCGCGGGTCTCCGGCGCTTCGCCGTTCCGGGCTAGCGTTCGGCGGAGTTGGCCAGGAAGGTGATCAGATCCTGGCGGGTGACCAGGCCCTTGGGCTTGCCGTCCACCAGCACCACCGCGGCGCCCGCGCTCTCCAGCGCCGTCACCGCCTTGCTCACCGGCTCCCCCGAACCCACGATCGGCAGCGGCGAGGACATGTGCGCCTCGATCGGGTCGTCCAGCCGGGCCCGGTTCCTGACCAGGGCGTCCAGCAGGTCGCGTTCCACGATCGAGCCGATCACCTCGGCCGCCATCACCGGCGGCTCCTGCTTCATCACCGGAAGCTGCGACACCTCGTACTCGCGCATCACCGCGATCGCGGTCTCCACGCTCTCTTCCGGGTGGACGTGCACGAACTCCGGCAGCGTCCCGCCCTTGCGGGTCAGCACCTCGCCGATCCTGGCCTCCTCGGTGGACGGGGTGAGGAAGCCGTAGTCGGCCATCCAGTCATCGTTGAAGATCTTGGAGAGATAGCCGCGGCCGCCGTCCGGCAGCAGGACCACGATCACCGCGTCCGACGCCCCGGGCCCCTCGGAGAGCCGGGCCGCCAGCCGCAGCGCCGCGACCACCGCCATCCCGCAGGACCCGCCGACCAGCAGCGCCTCCTCCCGCGCCAGCCGGCGCGTCATCAGGAACGAGTCCTTGTCGGACACCGCGATGACCTCGTCGCAGATCGTCCGGTCGTAGGTGTCGGGCCAGATGTCCTCGCCGACGCCCTCGGTGAGGTACGGCCGTCCGGAGCCGCCCGAGTACACCGAGCCCTCCGGATCGACGCCGATCACCTTGACCGAGCCGCCCGACACCTCCTTGAGGTAGCGTCCCGTGCCGCTGATCGTGCCGCCGGTGCCGATGCCCGCGACGAAGTGGGTCACCTTGCCGTCGGTCTGCTCCCAGATCTCCGGGCCGGTCGTCTCGTAGTGCGAGCGCGGGTTGTTCTCGTTGCGGTACTGGTCCGGCTTCCACGCGCCCGGGATCTCGGCCGCCAGCCGGTCGGAGACCGAATAGTAGGAGTCGGGATGATCGGGCGACACCGCCGACGGGCACACCACCACCTCGGCGCCGTACGCGCGCAGCACGTCCAGCTTGTCCTTGGCGACCTTGTCGGGGCACACGAAGACACACCGGTAGCCGCGTTCCTGCGCGACGATCGCCAGCCCCACCCCCGTGTTGCCCGAGGTCGGCTCGACGATCGTGCCGCCGGGGCGCAGCTCGCCCGACCGCTCCGCGGCCTCGATCATCCGGACCGCGATCCGGTCCTTCACCGACCCGCCGGGATTGAAGTACTCCACCTTGGCCAGCACCTGCGGCCCCCCGCCGTCGGCCCGGCCCCGGCCGGTCACCTTGCGCAGCCGGACGAGCGGGGTGTCACCCATGAGCTCGACCAGCGAATCGTGTACGCGCACCGCGATGTCCCTTGTGTAGCTGCCGTGTTTCATCCCCCTGCGATCCTCGTAACAGGCGCGTGTCCTGCGGAGAAGGAGGATGTGAAGTCGGATAGATTTCAATTTCCGACGGTAGCCCACTGGGCGCCGCGGACGGCTCACCAAGGTCGGGATCGGTTCCGGATGGTCACGGAGGGTCGACGGCAATGGCAATGCTGAGGGCGTTCACGGCACGGCGCATCGCGACGGCCGCGGCGTACGGAGGCGGCGGGCTGACCGTGGTCGGCGGCCTCACCTTCGGGTTGCTGGTGGTGGAGGCCAAGCTCGCCAGGAAGATCATTCTCGCCACGCCCAACGGCGATCCCCCCGTCGCCGACGGCGTCTACGGCAAGGGCCTGCCGGGCGAGCCGCTCTCCTTCGTCGTCCTGGGCGACTCCACCGCCGCCGGGCTCGGCGTCCACACGCCCGAGGAGACCCCGGCGGCGCTGCTGGCCACCGGGCTGTCGTCCATCTCGGGACGGCCGGTGCGGCTCACCAACGTGGCCCGCTCGGGCGCCCGCTCCGAGGCGCTGGCCGAGCAGGTGACACGGGCGCTGAAGGCCCGGCCCGCGATCGCCGTCATCATGATCGGCGCCAATGACGTCACCAACCGGGTGCCGGCGGGCGAGTCGATCCGGCATCTGGCCGCCGCGGTCCAGCGGCTCCGCGCGACCGGCTGCGAGGTGGTGGTGGGCACCTGCCCCGACCTCGGCTCGGTGAAGCCGCTGATGCAGCCGCTGCGGTGGTTCGCCCGGCGCGCCAGCCGCCAGCTCGCCGCGGCCCAGACCATCGTGGCGGTCGAGCGCGGCGCCCGGTCGGTGTCGATCGGCGACCTGCTGGGACGGGAGTTCGCGGCCGACCCGCTGGAGATGTTCAGCGCCGACCGCTACCACCCGTCCGCGCGGGGCTACGCCGCCGCGGCCGCCGCGATGCTGCCGTCGATGGCGGCCGCGCTGGGGCTGGAGCCCGACCTGGAGTCCCTCCCCGGCTTCCGTCCCGGCCAGGGCATCCTGCCGGTCTACCTCGCGGCGGCCGAGGCCGCCGAGGAGCCCGGCATGGAGGTCTCCGGCGCCCGGGTCGCCGGACGGGAGCGCGGTCCTCGGGGACGCTGGGCCACGCTGCTGCGGCGCCGCGGCGTCGACCGGTCCGACGACGGGGACGCCCACCCGGGCGAGTCCGGCGGTGCGACCGCGGTGACACCGGGAGCCGCCTGACCCCGGCCCGCCCATAACCGCTTTTCTTCCGCCTTTCTTCGGCCATTCCAGGGGGAACTCGATCCATGTCTTCGCACGCCCACCGCCGGCTACTTTCCGCATCCAATTCGCGACTTCTCGTGGTGGCGGTGATTTCCATGGCGGCTGGGGCGGCGGGCTGTTCCCCTTCCGAGGACGACCATGCCCAGGACGCGCGGGCGTGGGCGGGGTCCGGGACCAACGCCGTCAGCCGTCCCGTCGCGGGCGCGGGCGTGGCCTCGGTGACCGGACTCCGTTCCGACGGCACGCTGGAGACCGTCGCATTCGACCTGGCCACGGGGACGCGGCTGTGGTCCTATCCCGCGACCATGGTGGGGCGCCCCGCGGGCATGGGCGTCCAGCCGCCCGCCATCACCGGCACCCCCGGCTCCGCGGTGGTGGTCGCGGTGGAGCCGCCCAGGACCGGCCGGCGACGCGCCACGCTGACCGCGCGGGACGCCCGTACCGGCACCGAGAGATGGACCCGCCCCGTCGCCTCGACGCTCGGCCCGGCGCGCTGCGGGACGGACGTGTGCCTGTCGGAGGCCACGTCCACGAAGGAGTCACGGTTCGTCGCGCTGGACCCCGCCACCGGCCGCACCCGGTGGGCGACACCCGGCATCGCCGAAGTCGAGCACGCCGACCCCGCACGGATCGTGCTGTTCCGGATGACGCCCAGACCCTCCCTTGAGGCGCGCCACCCGCGTACCGGCAAGGCCCTGTGGAAGTTCCCGGTGGACCGCGCCCTGGGACGGGGCGTCAGCTTCGCCGGCGGCTGGACCTTCGGAGTGACACCCGGTGACGACGTGCTCGTCGGCCACATGGCGCCCTACAAACCGCGCAAGCGCGGACGGCTGTCGCCCTACGGCTTCTTCGGCCTGCGCCTGTCGGACGGGAAGCCGCTGTGGACGCGCGAACGGATGGTCCGCGTCTACCCCAGCGCCAACCCCGCCGTCGCCCTGTTCGCCCGGAGCTTCACCGGCCAGGGCGACGCCGGCGGCTTCGAGCGGATCGACCCGCGCACCGGCCGTACCGTGACGACCCTGCCCGCGGACAGGGCACCGGAGCCGCCGTGGAAGCTGTCGTTCCCGCCCGACCTGTCCACGCTCGGATTCGTCGTCCAGGACAAGCCCGGCCCCGCCTACCGGCTGCGGGACGGCGCCAAGCTCATCGGCGGAGGCACACACGGCTGGACGTTCTGCGACCTGAACCCGTCCCCACTGAAAATCACCGGCCAGCGCGGGTTCTACCCCGTCGCGTCACTGTGCGCGTACGACATCTCCACCGGCCGCCGCGTCACGTCCCCCGGGGCACCACCCGCCTGGTACACCGGATCGTCCGGCGGCTGGCGGGTGTGGCGAGACGAGCAGGGCACCCTGCACGGCATCCACGACACCGAAGGCAGCGCGCCCGGCATGTACGGCATGTAGATAAGAGCCCCATAAGACGCGCCTGGACGATGGGCATGTGCCACGCCACAACGCAGAGGACGTCACGGCGGAGTCCGGCCACACAGTACGGGCCATCCGGGGACCTGCCCTCTAGACGAACCCGGCACGCACGTTACATTGCGGGAAATGACCGGCGAGTAGCATCGCGAGCCGGACACAGGTCGCTCGATCCAGGGAGATCCACATGCCCGAGGCAGTCATCGTCGCCACCGCGCGCTCGCCGATCGGCCGCGCGTTCAAAGGGTCGCTCAAGGACATCCGTCCCGACGACCTGACCGTCCAGATGGTCGAGGCCGCGATGGCCAAGGTCCCGCAACTGGAGCCGTCCCAGATCGACGACCTGCTGCTGGGCTGCGGCCTGCCCGGCGGCGAACAGGGCTACAACATGGCCAGGGTCGTCTCCGTGCTGCTCGGCTGGGACGACGTGCCCGGCGCCACCATCACCCGGTACTGCTCGTCGTCCCTCCAGACCACCCGCATGGCCTTCCACGCCATCAAGGCCGGCGAGGCCGACGTGATCATCTCGGCCGGGGTGGAGACCGTCAGCCGGTTCTCCAAAGGCAGCAGCGACGGCCTCCCCGACACCCAGAACCCCGTGTTCGCCGACGCCGAGGCCCGCACCTCCAAGCGCGCCGAAGGCGGCGCCGACACCTGGCGCGACCCTCGCGAAGACGGCGAGCTCCCCGACATCTACATCGCCATGGGCCAGACCGCGGAGAACGTCGCGCAGATCCGCGGAGTCTCCCGCGAAGCGCAGGACGAGTTCGGCGTCCGCTCCCAGAACCTGGCCGAGAAAGCGCTCAGCAACGGCTTCTGGGAGAAGGACATCACCCCCGTCACGCTCCCCGACGGCACCGTCATCAGCAAGGACGACGGCCCCCGTCCCGGCACCACCTACGAAAAGGTCTCCGCCCTCAAGCCCGTGTTCAGGCCCGACGGCACCGTCACCGCCGGCAACTGCTGCCCGCTGAACGACGGCGCCGCCGCCGTCGTCATCATGAGCGACACCAAGGCCGCCGAACTCGGCATCACCCCGCTCGCCCGCATCGTCTCCACCGGCGTCACCGGCCTCTCCCCCGAGATCATGGGGCTCGGCCCCGTCGGCGCGTCCAAGCAGGCCCTCGCCAAGGCCGGCATGACCATCGACGACATCGACCTCGTCGAAATCAACGAGGCGTTCGCCGCGCAGGTACTGCCGTCCGCCGAAGACCTCGGCATCGACATCGACAAACTCAACGTCAACGGCGGAGCCATCGCCGTCGGCCACCCCTTCGGCATGACCGGCGCCCGCATCACCTCCACCCTCGTCAACTCGCTCGCCTTCCACGACAAGCAGTTCGGCCTCGAGACCATGTGCGTCGGCGGCGGCCAGGGCATGGCGATGATCGTCGAGCGGCTGAGCTGAGCCCCACACCCGTGGCCCGGGCGACCCGCCCGGGCCACCTGCGCGTTCACCGGGGCCATCACGTTACGAATGATCCAAGTAACGTCATGGATAGGTCCGCGTTAGGGGGTTGTCACATCCCCGCTCCTGTTGCAGAGTCGGCAGGAAGGAGCCCCGCGACCTGGAGGTGCCAATTGTCACTGAACCACTCGCCGGAGACGCACAGCAAGCTCATCGCACGCATTCCGCAAGTCACAGGACGTGACATCCCCGAGTGGTTCACCACCATCGAGAACGGCCCAAGCTTCGTCCGCTGCGACGAGCGCAGCAACTGGCTCGCCGACGAACACGGCCTCTCGCACGGCTACGCCGCCGCCCTGGTCCGCGAACACGAACGCACCCGCCGCGCTCGTCATTATTAGCAGGCGCGAGCTGCGCTCCTCGCCTGGCGGCTCGTCGCTTGTCGCGCCTGCGGCGATCGCTGCATCGCTCCGACTCGCCTAGAGGCTCGCTACGCGATCAGGTTCCTCGCAAGCTCGGAACCTGCCTTCGGACGCGATCGCAACGCCTGAGCGACCGTTCGGGGCTGGGGTGACGGGCTGAGGTGAGTGCGACTGTGTTTATAGGCGAGCGTGAGCTGCGCTCCTCGCCTGGCGGCTCGTCGCGCTGCGTTCAATTGGCGGTGCCTGCGGCGTCGGGCGCGGGGCGCCCTCCTTCTCCAGCACCGCGTGCGATCGCTGCATCGCTCCGACTCTCTGTTTATTGCAGACGCGAGCGGCGCTCCTCGCCTGGCGGCTCGTCGCTGGTCGCGCCTGCGGCGATCGCTGCATCGCTCCGACTCGCCTAGGGGCTCGCTACGCGATCAGGTTCCTCGCAAGCTCGGAACCTGCCTTCGGACGCGATCGCAACGCTTGGGCGCCGTTCGGAGGTTGCGGAGCGTTGCAGACGCTAGTGCGCTTACTGCGCGGTGTGTGGGGCCGGGCCTGGGGCCCGGCCCCTTTTGGTGGTCGTTGGTCAGTCTCGGCCGGCGAAGTAGGACAGGAAGCGCAGGAGCTCCAGGTAGATCCAGACGAGGCTGAGGACCAGGCCGAAGGCGCAGTACCAGGCGAAGCTCTCCGGTGCGCCGTGGCGGACCCCCTGCTCGATGGAGTCGAAGTCCAGCAGGAGGAAGAAGCAGCCCACCAGGATCGCGACGACGCTGAACACGTAGGCCAGCGGGTTGCCCGGGTCGCGGATGCCGATGCCGTCCTCGCCGCCGAAGAGCTGGACCACGAGGTTGATCAGCATCAGGCCGATCAGGGCGAAGCCCGCGGCGATGACGAAGCGGGTGAACTTGGGCGTGACACGGATGATGCGCAGGGCGTGGACGGCGAGCATCGCGCCGAACGCGAGCGCGGTGCCGATCACGGCCTGGAACACCACGCCGTGGTAGACGTCGTTGTAGGCGTGGCTGATGATGCCGACCATCACGCCGTACAAGGCGGCGAACGCCATGACCAGGGGAGCCTTGGCGTTCCGCCCGAAGGTGATGAACGCCCAGACGCCCAGGGACGCGATCATCGAGACCACCAGCACCGGCACGGCCAGCTCGACCGGGATCAGCGCCCAGGCCAGGGCGGCCGTGACGACCAGCGTGGCCAGGGTGAGGAACCCGCGGACCACCACGTCGTCAAGGGTCATCGGGCGGACGGCCGGAGGGGCCGCGGGCGGCGCGCCGTACATGTACGGCTGCGCGCCGGGCTGGAGACCCTGCTCCCTACGCCAGCCCGTCTGCTGGCCGAAGGCGTTACCCCGGAAGGCGGGGTTCCTGCTCTCCATGGATGCCTCCTGAGGGGCGACCTTTCCTGATCAGTCTAGACGGCCGAGCCCAGGTTGAGGTTCCTGGCAAGGTGTCGGCTCGGTATCGGCCTGAGGAAAGAACGGGCCCGGCGCGTCACGGCGCCGGGCCTGTGGTGCCCCCGGTCGGACTCGAACCGACACAAAAGCTCTTTTAGGGAGCCTGCCTCTGCCATTGGGCTACAGGGGCGGCGTAATCATACCGGGATACATCGAACTACCAGACAACCGATATTCGGCCGAGACCGCTTTTCCGCCGGATCGGGCGGCCCGTCCCGGGCGGTCGCTTCCCTCCCTCCGTGCCGTGGATCGTCCCCGAAACTCGCGGCGATACCTTCCCGATCTTGGACGGCCCTACCGCGAAACGAGCCGCCGATCGGCGGTATCCATACCGCTACCGACGGCGATTACCGCATGAAAAGGGCATAGTTACGGGGCCACCCGGCCCGGGACGGAGCGGCCCTCGACGAGGGTGGTGCCCGCCCGGCCGTCGCGGTCGCGGCGGATCGCGCGGATCTCATGGACGCCGATCCGGCCGCTCTCGGTGGCCAGCGCGGAGGCCGCCAAGTAGAGAAGCCAGACCCGGGCGCGGCCGATTCCGGCCAGCTCGACGCACTCGGCCCAGTGCCGCTCAAGGTTGGCGGCCCAGGCGCGGAGCGTGCGGGCGTGGTGCTCGCGGAGGGCGGCGACGCCGCGCACCTCCAGGCCGGCGTTCTCCAGGGTGGCGATCAGCTCGCCGAGCGGCAGCAGCTCACCGTCCTCCGGGAACATGTAGCTCGTGGTGAAGGTGCGGCGGACGCGGTGCGGCCCCGGCCGGCGCACCGGCTGTTGCAGCACCAGCCGCCCGCCGGGGGCCAGCAGCTCGTACAGGCGGGCGGCGTCCCGGTCCAGCGGCTCGATCTCGGTGAGCCCCACGATCGCGTCGTAGGGGCCGCGTCCCGCCTCGTCCAGGTCCCAGCCGAGCACCTGGACGCGGTCGCCGAGCCCGGCCGCACGGTCCTTGATGTAGGCGGCCTGCTCGGGCGTACGGGTCAGGGCGACGACGCGGCAGCCGTGGCGGGCGGCGAGGTGGCAGGCGAGCGCGCCCCATCCGGCGTTGAGGTCGAGGACGCGGGCCCCCTGGAACAGGGAGAGCCGTTCGGTGACGCTCTCCAGCGCGGTCCGCTGGGCGTCGTCGAGGTCGATCGCCTCGTCCCAGAGGCCGCCGGAGTGCGCCATCTCGGGGCCGAGCATGCGGGCGAAGAACGCGGCCGACTCGGTCAGCGGGCCGGACGAGCGGTCGCCGCGGCGTCCCGGGGGGAACTCCTCGGGCGGCGGCTTGGGCTCGGGCCCGACGGCGCCGAGCATCACCGCGGTACGCACGATCTCGCGCTTGTCGTCGCTGCTCAGCCGGATCTGCTCGTCGCCGCTGCGCATCACCCGCTGCACGGCGTCGAGCGCGGCGAACACGTCGCCCTCGATGTCCAGTTCGCCCGCGACGTAGGCGCGGACGAGCCCCATCTCGCCCGGCTTCCACAGCAGCCGCCGCAGCGCGCGGCGGTGCCGGATCACGAACGCGGGCGCTCCCGGCGGGCCGATGACGCTGCCGTCCCAGGCACGTACCTGGATCGGCAGGTCGGAGGCGGTCCCGCCGTCCCACTCCTCGCCCAGCATGATCTTGCTCAACAGGGGGGCGAGCCGGGAGGCGACACCGTCGTGCATCAGCGGCAGCACCTCCTCTCGGACGAGTAGGACCCCGATCGTCATCTCCGCCGGCCGGCCGCGTACTCGAACTCGTGCCGGGGCCGCGACAGCTCTCCCATCGAGACGATCTCGCGCCGGAAGAACGCGGCGAGCGTCCAGTCGGCGGTGATCCGAATTTTACGGTTCACCGTCGGCATCCGGGACAGGTGGTAGGTCCGATGCATCATCCATGCCGGGAAACCCCGGATCTTCAGGCCGTACACGTTGGCCACGCCCTTGTGGAGGCCGAGACTGGCCACCGAGCCCGCGTAGGCGTGTCGGTACGGTTTGCGTGGCCTGCCGCGTATGTCGGCCACGATGTTGTCGCCGAGGCGCCTGGCCTGGCGGACGGCGTTCTGGGCGTTGGGCGCGCAGAACTCGCCCGGTTTGGTCAGGTCGGGGACGGCGGCGTTGTCGCCCGCGGTGTACACCCCGTCCAGGCCCTCGACGGTCAGCTCGGCGGTGGCCTTGACCCGGCCCTGCCGGTCGATCGGCAGGTCGCCCTCGTGCACGACCGGATGGGGCTTGACGCCCGCCGTCCACACCAGGGTGTTGGCGTCGAACTCCTCGCCGTCGCTGAGCACGATGTGCCGGTCCTCGGCGGATTTCACCAGCGTCTCGGTCCTGACCTCGATGCCCCGGGCGCGCAGCGCCTCGGCCGTCCAGCGCCCCATCTCCGGGCCCACCTCGGGCAGGATCCGCTCGGTGGCCTCGATCATGATCCAGCGCATCTCGTCCGGGTCGATGCCCGGATACCACTTGCAGATGTCCCGGGCCATGTCCTCCAGTTCGCCGATCGCCTCGATCCCGGCGAAGCCGGCCCCGACGAACACGAAGGTCAGCGCCCTGCGCCGGGCCTTGATCTCGGCCTCGGCCCGCTGGGAGCCGTCATGGCGGTAGTTGAGCGAGGCGGCGCCGTCGAGCTGGCGGATCACATGGTTGCGCAGGTAGATGGCCTCTTCGACGGTCTTGAAGCCGACGCCGTTCTCGGCCAGGCCGGGGATCGGCAGCGTCCGCGAGACCGATCCGGCCGCCACCACCAGCCGGTCGTAGCCGATCTGCTCGGCGCCGGTGCTCATCTCCGCTCCGACCGGGCAGAACTCCACCACCCTGCGAGCGGTCTCGATCCTGGTCACGTGCCCGGTGAGCACGCGGCAGCGGCGCAGGACGCGGCGCAGCGGGGCCACCACGTGCCGGGGCTCCAGGTTCCCCGCGGCGGCCTCCGGGAGGAAGGGCTGGTAGGTCATGTACGGATGGGGGTCGATCACCGTGATGGTGACCTCGCCGCGCCTCAGCTCGCGCCGCAGCCGGGTTTGCAGGCGCAGCGCCGTGTACATGCCGACGTAGCCACCGCCGACGATCACGATGCGCTGGGTGGTGTTCGCTGGTTCAGCAGCCATGCCCGGAGCGGTACCCGATAGACGGCCCGGATCACGCAAGGCGCCACCAACACCGCAATCCGTCATTTTTCCCCGGCCCGCCGCGAACTCACGGGCCCTCGCCCGCATCACACATGGATGTATCGAGGGAACGGCGGCGGGACAGGGCCCGACGGGGGCGTCAAGCGGCCGGGACGGCGATCGCCTGCGGGGTGCGATCGGACCCGGCCGCTTGGCCAAGGCCCTGCCCCGCCGTTCGCTTGCCCGAGGGTCCGCCCCGCTCCCGGATCATGCCGGCTTCGGCAGCCCGGCGAGGTCGCGGGCGCGGGCGAAGACGGCGTCCAGCATCGGCTCGGTGACCCGCCCGGTGAAGGTGTTCTGCTGGGACGGGTGGTAGCAGCCCAGCAAGGTCAGCGGCTTCCCTGCCGGTGCCGCCAGTTCCACCTCCTTGCCATGGCCGAACGCGGGCCTGGGGCGCGGCACCTGGTATCCGGCCTGCTGGAGCGCCGCCCACACGCCTTGCCACGCGTACCCGCCGAGGACCACCACGCAGCGCATGAACGGCGCGACCAGTGACACCTCACGCGCCAGCCACGGCTGGCACCTGCCGCGCTCCTCAGGGGTCGGCTTGTTGTCGGGCGGCGCGCAACGGACCGTCGCGCCCACCCTGACCCCGATCAGCCGTTGGCCATCGCCCGCATGGACGCTGGTGGGCAGGCTCGCGAGCCCCACCCGGTGCAGGGACGCGAACAGCCAGTCGCCCGACCGGTCACCGGTGAAGATCCGTCCCGTGCGGTTGCCGCCGTGCGCCGCTGGGGCGAGGCCGACGAGCAGGATGCGCGGCTCGTCCTCGCCCCATCCCGGGACGGGGCGCCCCCAGTACCGCTCGTGCGCGTACGCGCGGCGCCGCTCGACGGCCACCCGTTCCCGCCACTCCACCAGCCGCGGACACGCCCTGCACACCGACTCGCGGGCGGCCAGTTCCTCCAGCTCCGAGGCGTCCGCCGCCAGCTCCACCACGTCCTGCGCCGTACGCGCCACGGGCGTGTCAGGTGTGGCGGGGTCACCGGGCCACCCCGTCCCAGGCGGCACGAACGGCGCCCGCCCTTCCGCGTCCGGCTGAGCGTTCGTCATGGATGCGATGGTCGCACGACCGACCGAGAGCCCGGAGGGCGGTCGTGCCCTTCCGTCGGGGGTGTGGGGGTCGTCCCCCACAAAGCACGACCGACCGAGAGCCCGGAGGGCGGTCGTGCCCTTCCGTCGGGGGTGTGGGGGTCGTCCCCCACAAAGCACTGCCGACCGAGAGCCCGGAGGGCGGTCGTGCCTTTCTCTCGGGGGTGTGGGGGTCGCCCCCCACAAAGCACTGCCGACCGAGCGCCCGAAGGGCGGTCGTGCTCTTCTCCCGGGGGTGTGGGGGTCGCCCCCCACAACAACACGACCGACCGAGCGCCCGAAGGGCGGTCGTGCTCTTCTCCCGGGGGTGTGGGGGTCGCCCCCACAACAACACGACCGACCGAGCGCCCGGAGGGCGGTCGTGCCCTTCCTCTCGGGGGTGTGGGGGTCGCCCCCCACGGCGAGGGCCCGGTGGAGCTGGACATGCGTCCAGTTTCGGTCGGCGCATGGGGTGGCGGGCTCGGTACGATGCGGAGCGCCGAGTCGGGGAGGTAGTTCCGGCGCTCCATGCGAAGCGGAGGCAGTCCTTGTCGCAACCAGGCCCAGGCTGGTATCCCGATCCCGCAGGGAGCGGCAGCCTGCGCTGGTGGAACGGGACGCACTGGACCGAGAACCTCAACCCCGAGCCGCCCGGCGGTTCCCGGCGCCGTGTTCCGGCGGCCCAGCGGCCCGGCTACCAGTCCGCTCCCGTCCAGGAGCCGTTCCAGGGGGCGGGGTGGGACGCCGGGCAGGAGACGGTCCGGCTGATCGACGCCACCGTGGGCGGGTTGCTGCTGCACGCCGACGAGCAGGTCGTGGCGTACGGCGGCTCGTCCATGGCCTGGGTTCACGTGGAGTGGGTGGCGTACTGGGCGGCGAGCGTCCCCGGCGGGTACGGGCGGCCCGCCATTCAGTGGATTTTCCAGGCGGGACGGCATCCCTTCCTCGGCGGCCCCAAGGTCGAGGTGGTCATCGAGGACAGCGCGATCACCCTGCACGGCCGTCCCGGCGCCCGGCTCGACGGCGCGCCGGGCAACGGCCCGGCGAGCGGTGTGGCCGAGAAGGTCTGGCGCGGCCTGGTCGGGCTGTGCCAGGTGCTGGCGGAGCGGCGGCTGGTGTCCGAGCTGGCCGGACGGGTGCTGGCGGGCGAGTCGATCGACGTGGCGCACGGGCTGACCGTGCATCCCGGCGGGGTGCGCGCCGAGCGGGTGTCGCTGAGCTGGCGGGCGATCTCCGGGGCGGTGCTGGAGGGCGGCCGGGTCTGGATCCAGCAGTCGGGCAGCACCACGCCCGTCCTGTACGTGCCGCAGCAGAATCCGAACGCCGTCCTCATCCCGGCGCTGCTGGCGGCCTTACAGGCGGCCTAGCGCGAGGGGCTCAGAGCAGCGACCAGGCGATGCCGTCGAGGATGTCGTGCTCGCTGACGACGACCGCGCCGAAGCCGTACTCGCGCATGACGCGGTCGAGGATGAGGGACCCGGTGCCGATCACGTCCACACGGCCGGGGTGCATGACGCCGATCCTGGCGCGTTCGGCGCGGGTGGCGTGCAGGAGGTCGCGGGTGACGTCGTGGACCTGGGCCGCGGTGATCCGCGAGTGGTGGATCCTGGCGGGGTCGTAGTGGGGCAGGCCGAGGGCGATCCCGGCGACCGTGGTCACCGAGCCGGCCAGGCCGACCAGGGTGCGGGCCTCGTCCACCGGGACGGTCTCGCGGACCCGGGCGAGCGCGCCGTCGATGTCGGCCACGGCGGAGGTGATCTGCTCGGGCGAGGGCGGGTCGTCGCGCAGGTGCCGCTCGGTCAGCCGGACGCAGCCGATGTCCACCGACCGCGCCGCCTGGACGGAGGAGCTGCCCAGCACGAACTCGGTGGAGCCGCCCCCGATGTCGACCACCAGGTAGGGGCGGGGCGGGCGGAGCTCGGCCAGTTCCCGGGTGGCGCCCATGAACGACAGTTCCGCCTCCTCGTGCCCGGTGATCACCTCGGGTACGGCGCCGAAGATGTCCACCACGCCGGAGACGAACTCGTCCCTGTTGGCGGCGTCGCGGGTGGCGCTGGTGGCCACGACCCGGGTCTTCTCCGCGCCGTGCCGATCGATCAGCTCGGCGTACCGGCGCATCGCGGTGAAGGTACGCTCCAGCGCCTGGGGCGCCAGCCGCCCGGTCTTGTCCACGTCCTGGCCGAGCCGGACGATCTCCATCCGGCGTTCCACGTCGGTCAGCGTCCCGCCGTCCCCGGAGGGCATGTCGGCGATCAGCAGGCGGACGGAGTTGGTCCCGCAGTCGACGGCGGCGACGCGAGTCATCGGGCCTCCCGTGTCCTGGAAGCGGCGGTGGAATCGGCGGGGACGCATGATCCTGAGCGCCACCAGTCGGGGAGCGCGTCCAGGGCCTCGCGTCCGAACGGGTTGGCGCCGGGGACGGCCAGCTCGTGCGCGACCAGGGCGTGCAGGCACTTGACGCGTTCGGGCATGCCGCCCGCGCTCTGGGTGCCGGGCGGCAGCGGCTCGACGCCCTCGTCGCGCGCGGCCTCGTCGCGGCGGCGGAGGTAGTCCTCGTGGGCGGCGGTGTAGGCGGCGCGCAGGTCCGGGTCGTCCGCGAGGCGTGCCTGCATCTCGCGCATCATGCCGCCGCCCTCCAGCGTGCCGATGGCGGACGCGGCCTTGGGGCAGGTCAGGTAGAACAGCGTCGGGAACGGGGTCCCGCCGGGCAGCCGGGGCGCGGTCTCGATCACGGCGGGGGCGCCGCACGGGCAGCGGTGGGCCACCCGCCGCACGCCGCGCGGCGGGCGCCCCAGTTGCGCCGCGACCGCGGCCTCGTCGTGTTCGTCGATCATGTCTGAATGCCCCCCGAGGAGTTCCCGGTGGCCGGGACTGGGATCTAGCGAGGCCGGTCGGCGGCCTCCACGGACCGCCAGAGCGCCTCGTACCACGGCGGACGCTTGGACGGGGCGGGCTTCGGTGGCCGCCGGCCCTCGCCGCCGCTGCCGTCCAGGACGATGTAGCACTTCACGCCCGGCTCGCAGTAGTGGAACCTGCGCGTGGCCTCCCGTTTAATGTACGACTCCTCACCAAGTCGCTGCTTTCGCCTGGTGAGCTCGTCCACCTCCCGGCGTGCCACGCGCTCCTGCTGCCTGAGCTCGGCGATCTCCTGCCGCTGCGCCACGTACTCCCGCACGGGATAGGCCAGGCTCAGCGCGATCGCGCAGACCACCACCGCCAGGATCGCGGCGCGGCTGGTCAGGGCGGGGCTGCCACGGGACGCGTCGGCGCGGTCGTGCTCGTGGTCGGCACGCTTACGGTCGGCACGACCGGCGCGGTCTTCGTCACCCGTGGCCAATGCGGGTCAGCCCTCCCAGGAGAACCGTGGGAACGCGGCGGCGCCTGCGTAGCGGGCCGCGTCGCCCAGCAGTTCCTCGATGCGCAGGAGCTGGTTGTACTTGGCGACCCGGTCGCTGCGCGCGGGGGCGCCCGTCTTGATCTGGCCGCAGTTGGTGGCCACCGCGAGGTCGGCGATGGTGGTGTCCTCGGTCTCGCCGGACCGGTGGCTCATCATGCAGCGGTAGCCGCTGGTCTGCGCCAGCGTGACCGCGTCCAGGGTCTCGGTGAGGGTGCCGATCTGGTTGACCTTGACCAGCAGCGCGTTGGCGGCGCCGGAGGCGATGCCGCGGGAGAGCCGCTCGGGGTTGGTGACGAACAGGTCGTCACCGACCAGCTGGACGCGGGAGCCCACCGAGCCGGTGAGCGCCTCCCAGCCGGCCCAGTCCTCCTCGTCCAGCGGGTCCTCGATGGAGACCATCGGGTAGGCGTCCAGCAGCTCGCCGTAGTAGGCGGCCATCTCCTCGGAGGAGCGCTTGGAGCCCTCGAACTCGTAGGAGCCGTCGGAGTGGAACTCGGTGGCGGCCACGTCCAGGGCCAGGGCGATGTCGCGGCCGGGGGTGAATCCGGCCTTGCCCACGGCCTCCAGGATCAGGTCGAGGGCGGCGCGGTTGCTGGGCAGGTCGGGGGCGAACCCGCCCTCGTCGCCCAGTCCGGTGTTCAGGCCCTTGCCCTTGAGCACGGACTTGAGCGCGTGGTAGGTCTCGGCGCCCCAGCGCAGCGCCTCGGAGAAGGTCGGCGCGCCGATCGGGGCGATCATGAACTCCTGGACGTCGACGTTGCTGTCGGCGTGGGCGCCGCCGTTGAGGATGTTCATCATCGGGACGGGCAGCAGGTGCGCGTTGGGCCCGCCCACGTACCGGAAGAGCGGGAGCCCCGAGGACTCGGCGGCGGCCTTGGCCACGGCGAGGCTGACGCCCAGGATCGCGTTGGCGCCCAGCTCGGACTTGCCGGGGGTGCCGTCCAGGTCGAGCAGGAGCTGGTCGATCAGGCGCTGCTCGGTGGAGGGGTAGCCGACCAGGCGCTCGTCGATGGTCTCGTTGACGGCCTTGACCGCGTTCCGCACCCCTTTCCCGCCGTAGCGCTCGCCGCCGTCGCGCAGCTCGACGGCCTCGAACTGGCCGGTGCTGGCGCCGCTGGGGACGGCGGCGTGGGCCTCGGTCCCGTCGGCGAGCAGCACCTCGACCTCGACGGTCGGGTTGCCGCGGGAGTCCAGGATCTCCCGGGCGAGTACGGCCTCGATCGACGACACGGGCATCTCCCCTGAGCTGAGCTGTGGCGGTTGGTCGGTCACCGAGCCTATCCGCGCCGCCCCCGGGGCGCCCACCTGGCACGCCCGTTCGCCCGGATCTTCGGGTTTGGTGGCCTATTGGCGAGATGGCCGTGATGGCCGCGTATGGGGCGTACCTGTCACTTGACTCGGGAATCCCTACAATGTCTACTATCAAGGCTAACCACACTAAAAAGGTGGGAAATATCCCCAGCCCCTGGCGGTGAACTCGTGCGAAAACTCGTCCTGCTCGCCCTGGTCGGCCTCGGCGCCCAGCTCGTCGACGGCAGCCTCGGCATGGCCTACGGGGTCACCTCGACCACGCTTCTGCTGGCCATCAACACCAGCCCGGCCGCCGCGTCGGCCACCGTCCACCTCGCCGAGATCGGCACCACGCTGGTGTCCGGCGCCTCGCACTGGCGGTTCGGCAACGTCGACTGGCCGGTGGTCCTCAAGATCGGCGTGCCCGGCGCGGTGGGCGCGTTCGCCGGCGCCACCTTCCTGTCGGGGCTGTCCACCGAGACCGCCGAGCCGGTGATGGCGTCGATCCTGCTGGCGCTCGGCCTCTACATCCTGATCAGGTTCACCCTGCGCGGCCTGCGGCGCGACCAGCTCGGCAAGCCGCTGCGCAAGCGGTTCCTGGGCCCGCTCGGCGTGGTCGCCGGGTTCGTGGACGCCACCGGCGGTGGCGGCTGGGGCCCGGTCGGCACCCCGGCCATCCTGGCCAGCGGGCGCCTGGAGCCGCGCAAGACCATCGGCTCCATCGACACCAGCGAGTTCCTGATCGCCGTCGCCGCCAGCATCGGCTTCCTGGTCGGCATCGAGGGCGAGGGCGTCAAGGCGGACTGGGTCGCCGCGCTGCTGATCGGCGGCATCATCGCCGCCCCGATCGCGGCCTGGCTGGTGCGGCACATCCCGCCACGGGTGCTGGGCAGCGCGGTCGGCGGCCTGATCGTCCTCACCAACACCCGCACCATCCTGCGCAGTGACTGGATCGACGCCGCCGACGGCGTCCGGTACGCGTTCTACGCGGTGATCTACGTGGTGTGGGCCGCCGCGCTGACCTACTCCATCCGGCGCCACCTCGCCGAGCGCGACCTGGAGCCCCCGGCCGAGGCCGTGGCCGCGGCCGGAGGGACCCCGCCCGACTCGGACAAGGCCGCCGCCCCGTCAACCTGAGCAGGGGCCGCCGGTACCCCCATCTGTACCCCTTCGCCCGCCCGGCCCTCGTGCCGGGCGGGCGAACGCATCGTTGGCCGAGAAAGGCGCTCGCCATTACCACCGCCAGGGAACTCCTGTGCGGTGGAGGGACGCGATCGACCCGCGGGGGGCACGCCGCCAAGGCATGAGGGGCGCCTGCTCACCCCCACTCTCCGCACGCGCGTCACCGCTCTGGCGGTCCTCGCCGCCACCGTGGTCTTCGGCGGGGGCTACATCGCGTTGCAGGCGCTGCAACGCCGCGACGCCATCGCCGAGGTCAGGGACGAGCTCAACGAGCTCGGAGAGACCGCGGCCCGTCTCCTCGCGGCCAACCGGCTCAACCGCTGGCTGCTCAGGGACGATCTGATCCAGGTGGTCGACAGCCGAGGGAACATCGTGTCGGCGAGCGTGTCCATGGCCGGCTACCCGCCGGTCGGCTTCACGGTGCCTCCGCCCGACAGGACCCGTACCGAAGGCCGCAGCTGCCACGTCCGGGCCCCGGGCGGCCCATGCTTCCTGATCAATTCCTTCCGGGTCCACCTGGGATCGCGAACATGGTTCGTCTACGCCCTGGCGCCCGAGCCCGGACTGGTGCCGAACGTCCCCGAGGCGGTGCTCATGGCGCTGACGGTCCCGCTGGGCGTATCCCTGACCGGCTACGCGACCTGGATCGCCGCCGGCCGCGCGCTGCGCCCGGTGGAGGAGATCACGGCGGAGCTGGACGAGATCACCGCCACCGACCTGCAACGCCGGGTGTCGGTGCCGCCCCGCGAGGACGAGATCGCCCGGCTGGCCGTATCGGTGAACGCCACCCTGGACCGGTTGGAGGGCGCGGTGGCCCGGCTCCGCGGCTTCGTCTCCGACGTCTCGCACGAGTTGCGCAGCCCCCTGACCGGGCTGCGGATGGAGCTGGAGCTGGCGCTCTCGGACGTGGACGACGAGCGCTCGCGAGAGACGCTGAGCACGCTCCAGGACAACACCGAACGGCTGGAGACCGTCCTGGACGACCTGCTGTCCATCGCCCGGCTGGAGTCCGGCAAGCACATCACCAAGGAGCCCATCGAACTCCAGGAGCTGGCCGACCGGTGCGTGCTGGCGAGGCCGCGGCGCGCCCGGTTCTCGGTGGAGAACGGCGAGCCGGT
This sequence comes from Actinomadura sp. SCN-SB, assembly GCF_043906805.1. NCBI lineage: Bacteria > Bacillati > Actinomycetota > Actinomycetes > Streptosporangiales > Thermomonosporaceae > Actinomadura > Actinomadura sp. SCN-SB. The sequence continues at coordinate 114,699 of NZ_JBIMPP010000005.1, forward strand.
GAGGGTGCTCGGCGGGCGGTCGGAGCTGGACCGGCTGCTGACCAACCTGCTGGACAACGCCGACCGGCACGCCGCGAGCACCGTCACGGTGATCGTACGGTCCGAGACCGCGGACGACGGCACGCGGACGGCGGTGATCGAGGTCCTCGACGACGGGCCCGGCGTTCCGCCCGAGGACCGCGAGCGGGTCTTCGAACGGTTCACCCGGCTCTCCGACGCCCGGCACCGGGACGCCGGAGGGACCGGGCTCGGCCTGGCGATCGCACGGGACATCGCGACCGCGTACGGCGGCTCGCTGGTCCTGACCGGCCGCCTCGACGGGCGTTCCGGCGCCCGGTTCGTCCTCCGGCTGCCGGCGCTGCCTCCCGAGGAGGGCGCACAGGACTGAGCGCGAGGACGGTGCCGGCGACGCTCGGTCAGCCCTCGCCCAGTTGCTCCAGCAGCAGGCGGCGCTCGTCCTCCAGGGCCCGGATCTGGGTCTCGTGCTCCTCCCTGGCCTCCAGGTCCTGGGCGGAGTCGCCGAAGTCCCGGGGATCGTCGCTGCGCTCGCCGAGCTCGCCGCGCAGGACCGAGAGCGTCTCCTCGATGTCGCGGATCCGGGCGCGCCGGGTGTCCTCAGCCATGGGCTCGTCCCCCTTCCGTGGCCGTCGGGCCTCACGGGCTCCTCCATGCCCGCTGGGCGCCCGTTCAGTCCGCCCGCCCGGACGGCGGGACGGCCGGGCGGTGCGGTCAGGGTCGGATGACGGTCTTGCCGCGGGCGCCGCCGCTCCGGCTGCGGGCGATCGCGGCGGGCGCCTCCTCCAGGGAGACCTCCGCCTCGATCGTGATCTCCATGGCCCCGTCGGCGACCAGGGCCACGACGTGTTCCAGCAGCTCGGGCGTGGGCGTGTAGTCGAGGTTGACGCCGCGCACGTTCTGGGCGTCCAGGGAGTCGGGGTTCACCGCCCACACGGTGCTGACGTACACGCCGCCGGGGCGCAGCAGCCCGGCCAGCCGCTCCACCTCCCCGCGGTCGCTGACCAGGTCGATGATCGCGTCGAGGCCGTCCGGGCGCGCGGCGCGGACGAGCTCCACCAGCTCGCCCTCGCCGTAGTCGACGACGTCGGCGGCGCCCAGCTCGCGCATCCGCCCGGCCGCGTCGGGACGCGCGGTGGCCAGCACGTCGGCGCCGCGGGACGCGGCCAGCCGTACGGTGGGCTGGCCCACGCCGCCGGTGGCGCCGACGACCAGCACCTTCGCGTCGCTCCCCTTCTCGATCCCCGCCTCCTCGACGGCGGTCAGGGCGGTCATGCCCGCGGTGGGCAGCGCGGCGGCCTCGGTGTAGAGCATGCCCTCGGGCATCGGCACCACGGCGTCGTCCGCGCTCGCGATCGTGTACTCGGCGTAGGTGCCCTGGCCGCGCGGCACCCCGAAGAACCGGCCGAAGACCTGCTCCCCGACCGGGAACCGGGCTCCGGGGCCGGTGGCGTCCACCACGCCCGCCCCGTCCAGGCCCAGGATCAGCGGGAAGGAGTAGGGCACCGAGTCCTTGAGCATCCCGTCGGCGATCTTCCAGTCCGCCGGGTTCAGCCCGGCCGCGAACAGCCGGACCAGCGCCTCGCCCGGCCCCGGTTCCATCACGGGCAGGCGCATGGGGACCGGGGCGGCCCCCAGCTCGGAGATGGCGATGGCTCTCATGACGTTCCCCGACTCCCGATTCCCCCTGGCCGGCCCATACGGCGGGCCGGTATCGCCCCACCTACCCCGCCCCCGGCCAGGTCACACAACGTGCGGTACGGGAGGCGGGTATCACTCCTGCGGGCTCGGCCCCGGGAACGGTGGGATGGTGATCGGCGGCCGGGGCGGAGCGGGGTCCGAAGGCGGCTCGTCGTCCTCGACGTCCGCGCCGCCACCGGTGCTGGGACGCACCGTGACGATCACGCCCGGGTCGGCGGCGCCGGGGCCGGGCGACATCTCCGCGACCGTCCCCGCCGGGTACTCGTCGGACGGGACGCCCCCGCCGACCCGCGCCTGGAAGCCGGCGGACCGCAGCCTGTCGAGGGCGTCGCCGATCGACAGCCCGCGGACGTCGGGCAGCCTGCCCCGCTCCTCGCCGGAACCGCGGCTGAAGAAGCGGGAGGGCGGCGGCCGGAACGACGAGGCGTCCCGTCCCCGCAGCGCGCCGATCATGCTGTCCCGCCAGATCGGGGCGGGGATGGTGGCGCCGAACACCGCGCCGTAGCAGCGGCCGTCCATGCACAGGCTGGTCATCGGGTACCGGTAGCCGCCGCGCGGGTCGCCGACCCAGACGGCCGCGGCCAGTTCGGGCGTGTACCCGGCGAACCAGGCGGCCGAGTAGTTGTCGACCGTGCCGGTCTTGCCGGCCGCGGGACGGCCGATGCCCATCCCGCGCGCCGTCCCCTTGGTGAGGACGCCGCGCAGCACGTGGTTGACCGCGTCCGCGACGCCCTTGTCCATCACCTGCTTGCACTTGCGGCCGGGGACGTTGAGCCGCCGGCCCGAGGAGTCGGTGATCCATTTGATGGCGATCGGCTCGCAGTACTTGCCGCGGGCGCCGAACGCCGCGTACGCGGCGGCCATCCGCAGCGGCGACACCTCGTTGAACCCGAGCGTGAACGACGGGAGCTGTTGTAAGGGCTTCCCGCTGGCCTGCCTCAGCCCCAGCTTCTCGGCCATCTCGACCGTGTCGCACAGGCCGACCTCGCGCTCCAGGGCGAGGAAGAACGTGTTGACCGAGTGGTGCGTTCCCGTGACCAGGCTGAACTGCTTGCCGCCCTCGCCGTCGGCGGAGTTGCGCAGCGGCTCGTTGCTGGACACCGGGCGGCCCTCGCAGTCCTTGAAGCCCCTCGGGATGAAGGTGCGCGGCGCCATGAGGCGCGTCCCGAACGGCATGCCCTCCTCCAGCGCGGCGGCGAGGGTGAACGCCTTGAACGTGGACCCGGCCTGCATGCCGATGCTGGAGCCGTGGCTGGCGTCGGCGGCGAAGTTGATCCAGGTCTTGCCGCGCTCGGAGTCGGGCCCGAGGTCGCGGTCCACCACCATGCCCTTGATCTCGCCGGTGCCGGGCTCGACGAGCGCCTCCGCCGCCGCCTTGCGCGCCGAGTTCTTCGGCGGGACGTGCCGGTCGACGGCGCGCTGCGCGGCCCGCTGCGTCTGCCGGTCGAGGGTGGTGCGGATGGTGAGGCCGCCCCGTTTGAGCAGCTTCTCGCGCTCCTCGGCGGTGGCGCCGAACACCGGGTTGGTGAGGATCTCCCGCTGGACGTAGTCGCAGAAGAACGGCGCGGAGCTGGTCACGCAGCCGTTGGGGGTCTTGTGGACGCGCAGCTTCAGCGGGCGCGCCTTCGCGGCCGCCGCCTCCCGCTTCCCGATCCAGCCCAGCTCCAGCATCCGGTCGATCACGACGTCGCGGCGATCCCTGGCCGCGCCGGGCCTGCGCACCGGGTCGTAGGCGTACGGGTAGCGGATCACCCCGGCCAGCAGGGCGGCCTCGGGCAGCGTGAGCCTGGACGCGGGCTTGGAGAAGAAGTGCCGGGACGCCGCCTCGATCCCGTACGCGCCGCCGCCGAAGTAGGCGATGTTCAGGTACCGGGTCAGGATCTCGTCCTTGGAGAACCGCCGTTCCACCGCGACCGCGTACCGCAGCTCGCGCAGCTTGCGCGCGGCCGTGACCTCCCTGGCCCGGCGCTGCTCCTCCTCCGAGCGGGCTTGGGTGAGCAGCAGGTTCTTCACGTACTGCTGGGTGATGCCCGAGCCGCCCTGGGTGACCTCGCCGGAGCCGAGGTTGCTGGCCAGGGCGCGCAGCGTGCCCTGCGAGTCCAGCGCGCCGTGCTCGTAGAACCGCGCGTCCTCGATGGCCAGGACGGCTTTGCGGGCGATCGGGGCGACCTGGTCGAGCCGCACGTTCACCCGGTTCTCGTAGAAGAACGTGGCGATGACCTTGCCGTCGGCGGCCAGGATCCGGGACCGCTGCGGCACGCCCGAGGTGTCCAGGTCGTCCGGCTCGCTCTGGAACCAGTGGGCCGCGTCACGCGCGCCGACACCGGTCATGCAGGCGGTGGGCAGCACGATCAGCGCGACCAGGACCCCGGCGAGGACGCCGAGCCCGCCCAGCCCGCGGATCGCTTTGGCCCGCTCCGCGCCGGTGGGGCGAGTGCTCTTCTCCGCGCGCCAGATGCCCCGTTCGGTGGCTCGCTCGTCCCGCGACTTGGCCAGCACGCGCTCAGCGTAGACGTGCCCGACCCTGCCGACCAGGCCCAGTAAGGCCGCCTGCGCGATCTTCCAGGCGGCCTTGGCTCTACCGGCGTTCCCGCTCCCAGCTCCGGACACGGTCGCGGAATACCCTGGAGATCGCCCGCAATTCCGCCTCGGGGTCGAGACCCGCGTCCTGCGCCTCGGCGACCAGGGCGAACAGCCGTTCGGCGAGGCCGTCGCCGCTCGGCCGCAGCTCGTCGGGGGCACCGGCGCGGGCCGCGCGGCGCTGGAGCTGCGCGGCGAGCGACAGCGCGGGCTGCCCGAGGGGGACGCCGTCCAGCGCGGACGCGTCCTCGCCGCTCTTGGCCACCCGCTCGGCCTCCTTGATGGCCTCCCAGTTGGCGTTGACCTCGTCCGCGCCGGAGACGGTCACGTCCGCGAACACGTGCGGGTGCCGCCGCACCAGCTTGTCGACGATCCCGGCGGCGACGTCGTCGATGGTGAACGCCGTCTCGTCCGTGCGCTCGGACGCCACCACGGAGTGGAACGCCACCTGCATCAGCACGTCGCCCAGTTCCTCGCGCAGCGCGCCGTAGTCGCCCTCCTCGATGGTCTCGGCGACCTCGTACGCCTCCTCGATCAGGTACCGGACGAGCGTGGCGTGGGTCTGCTTGGCGTCCCAGGGGCACTCGCGGCGCAGCCTGTCCATCACCGACACCAGGTCGAGCACCCGGGCGCCGGGCAGGTCGTAGGAGCCGTGCAGCACCTCGACGTCGAGCGGGTCGGCGACCACGAGCTCACCGATCGCGCGCATCAGCGGCTCGTCCCCGTCGGGCGCGGCCAGCCACACGACCCGCCCGCCTCGCGCCGCCTCGACCAGCCGCCGGGCGTCCGGCCCGGTCACCTCGACCGCGACACCGGCGTCTCGCGCGTACGGCAGCAGCGGATGCTCGCCGGACCCGGCCAGGACCCGGTCGGCCGACCGCAGCGCCTCCCACGCACGCCAGGACAGCAACCCAGGCGCCACCCGATGCGTGGTGGCGAGCATGACCAGCCCGGTGGCGGGCCTCGACTCGGCGCTCATGGATCAGCCGACACCCGATCCGGGACTGGAGAGGGTGGTGCGGACCGGGCCGAAGACCAGGCGGTCGGGATCGAAGGTGCCGTAACGAGGGTTGATCCTCACGCCGAGGCTCTGGGCGGTCTGGCTGACCAGGGTGCGGAAACCGGTCCCGTCGTCGCCGTTCCTGCGGAGGACCTCGCCCACGATGACCGCTTGGCGGGCCAGGTCGCGGGCATACCGGGCGGGCAGCCCCCGGGCGCGGGCGAACGAGGAGGCGGGGCCCCTGCGCGGATCTCTGTTGAGGCTGTTGAGAGCCATGTCGACCTGGCCGTCGCTCACCCGCAGCCCGGCGCGCCGCGCCGCCTCATCGGTCAGCCGGATCTGCACCAGCCCGAACAGGGCGTTCTGGACGTCCGTATCGGCGGGCGGAGGGTTCATCGAGCGCAACTGGTTCGCCCTGGGGTCGGCGCGGAACTCGCGCTCCCAGTCCTCCACCGCCTGGCCGAGCGTGGAGATCGTGATGCGGTGGTCGCCGACGATGGCGGCCGAGCCGGTCCTGACCGGCCCGCCGCCGCAGCCCGCCAGCGCCACGGCCGCCGGCACGGCGACGGCCAGCATCTTGATCGTTCTACCCGGCACGGAGCCCACCTCGTCGCTTCCGATCTTTGTGGAGGTCGCCAGACTACGGCCGCGCGGGCTCCAGGAACAACGCGTCCACCAGGTCCGTCGCCCAGCGGAGCAGTTCGGTGTCGCGCAGCGGGCGCCCGCCGAGCGGCGCCGTCTTGGGCATCGGGACCAGGAGTGTCCCGACATTCTGCTTGAGCACGCTCTTCGGGTAGAGCCGCTGCAGCCGCACCTGGCGGGAGTCCGGCAGGTCCACCGGCGAGAACTTGACGAAGTTGCCCTGCACGGTGATCTCGGTGAGCCCCGCCTTGCGGGCGCGCGTACGGAACCGCGCGACCTCCAGCAGGTTCAGCACCGGGACGGGCGGCGGCCCGAACCGGTCCTTCAGCTCGTCGTGCACCTGGGCGATCTCCTCCTCCGAGGTGATCGCGGCGATCCTGCGGTACGCGTCGAGGCGCAGCCGCTCGCCCGGGACGTACTCGTGCGGCAGGTGCGCGTCCACGGGAAGCTCGACCCTGGTCTCGGGCGCCTCCTCCACGCCGCCGCCCTCCTTCAGCTCGCGCACCGCCTCACCGACCATCCGGACGTACAGGTCGAAGCCGACGCCCGCGACATGCCCGGACTGCTCGGCGCCCAGGATGTTCCCGGCGCCGCGGATCTCCAGGTCCTTCATGGCCACGTACATGCCCGCGCCCATCTCGGTGTGCTGGGCGAGGGTGGACAGCCGCTCGTGCGCGGTCTCGGTCAGCGGCGCCTCCGGCTGGTACAGGAAGTAGGCGTAGGCGCGCTCGCGTCCACGTCCGACCCGGCCGCGAAGCTGGTGCAGCTGCGACAGCCCGTACAGGTCGGCCCGGTCGACGATCAGCGTGTTGGCGTTGGGCACGTCCAGGCCCGACTCGACGATGGTCGTCGCCACCAGGACGTCGTAGTTGCGCTCCCAGTAGTCGACCATGACGCGTTCGAGCTCGTGCTCGTTCATCTGCCCGTGCGCGATCGCGATGCGGGCCTCCGGGACGAGCCGCGCCAGGTTCGCCGCGACCTTGTTGATGGACCGCACCCGGTTGTGCACGAAGAACACCTGGCCCTCGCGCAGCAGCTCGCGGCGGATGGCCGCGGCGATCTGCTTCTCCTCGTACGGGCCGACGAAGGTGAGGATCGGGTGCCGCTCCTCCGGCGGGGTGAGGATGGTGGACATCTCCCGGATGCCGGTCAGCCCCATCTCCAGCGTCCGCGGGATCGGGGTGGCCGACATCGCCAGCACGTCCACCTGCGTGCGCAGCCGCTTCAGCTCCTCCTTGTGCTCGACGCCGAACCGCTGCTCCTCGTCGATGATCACCAGGCCGAGGTTCCTGAACCGGGTCCTCGCCGACAGCAGCCGGTGCGTGCCCACCACCACGTCCACGGTGCCCTCGGACAGGCCGCGCAGCGTCTCCTCGACCTCCTTGTCGGTCTGGAACCGCGAGATCGCCTTGACCACGACCGGGAAGGGGCCGAACCGCTCGGAGAAGGTGGACAGGTGCTGCTGCACCAGCAGCGTCGTCGGGACCAGCACCGCGACCTGCCGCCCGTCCTGCACCGCCTTGAACGCGGCGCGCACGGCGATCTCGGTCTTGCCGTAGCCCACGTCGCCGCAGATCAGCCGGTCCATCGGGACGGGCTTCTCCATGTCGGCCTTGACCTCGTCGATGGCGGCGAGCTGGTCCGGCGTCTCCACGTACGGGAAGGCGTCCTCCAGCTCCCGCTGCCACGGCGTGTCCGGCGCGAACGCGTGCCCGGGGCTGGCCATGCGCGCCGAGTAGAGCCGGATCAGCTCCCCGGCGATCTGCCGGACCGCCTTGCGCGCACGCGACTTGGCCTTCTGCCAGTCGGCGCCGCCCAGCCGGTGCACGCTCGGCGCCTCGCCGCCCACGTACCGGGTCAGCTCGTCGAGCTGGTCGGTCGGGACGAACAGCCGGTCGCCCTTGGCGTACTCCAGGATCAGGTACTCGCGCGTGGCGCCCTGGACGGTGCGGCTCACCATCTCCACGTACCGTCCGACGCCGTGCTGCTCGTGCACCACGTAGTCGCCGGGGCTGAGCTGCAAGGGGTCGATACCGCCACGCCGCCGCGAGGGCATCTTCCGCATGTCCTTGGTGGACGACCTCTGCCCCGACAGGTCGGACTCGGTGAGCACGGCGAGCTTGACGCTCTCCCAGGTGAACCCGTGCTCCAGCAGGCCGGTGGTGACGTTCACCAGCGCGGGACGCGGCGGCTCGGCCAGGTCGGTGAGGACGGCGCCCAGGCCCTCCTCGCCCACCATCTGGACGAGCCGTTCGGCGGGGCCGTGGCCGGGCGTGACCAGCACGACCCGCCAGCCGCCGTCGATCCACCGCTTCAGGTCGCCCATGACCCGCGCGGTGTCGCCCCGGTACGCCTCGGCCGCCTGCGCGCCCAGGTCGAGAGCCCCTTCTGTGCCATCCAGGGGGGTGACACCTCCGGGGTTGAGCGCGCTGATCGTCCAGCGGGGCAGGCCCAGCTCGGCGCTGTGCGCCCTGATCTCGTCCAGCGAACGGAACGCGGCGGCGCCCAGGTCGATCGGCGCCTCCCCGCCCGCGGCGGCGTTCACCCAGCTCGCCTCAAGGAACTCCTGGCTGGTGCGGACCAGCTCGGCCGAGCGGGTGCGGATGCGCTCCGGCTCGCACACCAGCAGCGCCGACCCCTTGGGGAGCAGGTCGGTGAGCAGCTCCATGTCGCCCGCGAGGACGGGCGAGAACGCCTCCATGCCCTCGACGATCTCGCCGTCGGCGATCCGGGTCAGGATCTCCTCCAGCGACGGGTGCTCGGCGGCCAGCCGCCGCGCCCGCTCCCGGACCTCCGGGGTCAGCGGCAGCTCGCGGCACGGCGGCGCCCACAGGCCGTTCGGCGCGTTGTCCAGGGAGCGCTGGTCGGCGGCCTTGAAGGAGCGGATCTCCTCGACCGTGTCGCCCCAGAACTCCACCCGCAGCGGGTGCTCCTCGGTGGGCGGGAAGACGTCCAGGATCCCGCCGCGCACCGCGATCTCGCCGCGCTTCTCGACCAGGTCCACACGGCTGTAGCCGGCGTCCACCAGGCGGCGCACGACGTCTTCGAGGTCGGCCTCGTCCCCGACGCGCAGCCGCACCGGCTCCAGGTCGGCCAGGCCCGGCACGATCGGCTGGAGCACGGCGCGGATCGGGGTGACCACGACGTCCAGCCGTCCCGACTTGCCCCTCCCGTGCTCATCACCGTGCTGATCAGGGCTCTCGGACGCGGCGGCCTCCGGGTGGACGAGCCGCCGCAGCACCGCCAGGCGCTGCCCGACGGTGTCGGCCCGCGGCGACAGCCGCTCGTGCGGCAGCGTCTCCCAGGCCGGGAAGTGCGCCACCCGGTCATCGCCGATCAGGCTGGTCAGCGCGCCGGTCAGCTCCTCGGCCTCGCGCCAGGTGGCGGTGACCGCCAGCACCACGCCCGCGCCGTCCCGCTCGCGCAGGGCACGGCTCAGCGCCGCGCCGACGACCGGCCACAGCGACGGCGGCCCCACAAGATCATGATCGACGCGCGCGGAGGTCAGCGCGCCCCTCAGCTCGGGACCGGAACATGCAAGGTCAACAATCGTGGAAAGCGTCATCGCCCGTTACTTCTCCCCGCCGGGCAGGCCACCCGCCCGGCCGCGAGGCAGCCCGAAGCCCCGGTGATCCCCAGTGGACCCCGGTACCGGCACCAGACTACGCGCCACGGGCTGCAACGCGGCGCGGCCCCGCCACATTCCGCAACGAGGTCAGGCTTCGGTGATCAACCGGCGCAGGGCGGTGCTGGAGGTGTGCACCGTGTAGGGGAAGTAGACGACCCGCACCCCGCGCGCCCCGAGGTCGGCCTCCAGCCGGTCGCCCTTCTCGGTGCCCTTCCAGTCGTCGCCCTTGAACAGCACGTCGAAGCGCAGCCGCTCCCACATGACGACCTTGTCGCTGGACACGTCGGTCACGACCTCGTCCACGCAGGCCATGCCGCCGACGATCGCCAGCCGCTCGGCCAGCGGGACGATCGGGGGCCGCCCCTTGACCCTCTCCAGCACCTCGTCGGTCACCACCCCGGCGATCAGGTGGTCGCACTCCAGGCGGGCGCGGCGCAGGATGTTGAGGTGCCCGATGTGGAACATGTCGAAGGCGCCCGGCACGTACCCGATGATCCCGCGCCCCGCGCCCGCGCTCTCGGCGCCGCCGCCCATGGGGCCGCCGCTCATGCGGCGTCCAGGGAGCCGACCTCGCGGAACCACTTCACCGACGCGGCCGGCAGGAACAGCAGGTTGCCCGCGAAGAACAGCCCGTACAGCGGCACGAACACCGAGGGGAACCCGATCAGCAGGAACGCCACGCACAGCATCCCGTAGTCGGTGGGGATCACCAGCAGGGAGCGCAGCGTGGACGCCGGGGCGGGCGCGGGCGGCGGCGCCCCGGTCGCGGCGCGGTGCGCGCGGGCCAGCAGGTCCTTGAGGATCATCCCGAAGAACATCACCGCGGCGACCACCGTGAAGCCGAGCGGGATCAGCAGCGGGGCGGCGCCGTCGAGATCGCCGAAGCGGTACCAGGAGACCAGCACGGCCAGGTGCAGGGAGGAGATCTTGGCGCTGTCGACCATGTGGTCCAGGTACTCGCCGGACCGCGAGCCGCCGCCGCGCAGCCGGGCGAGCTGCCCGTCGGCGGCGTCGAAGGCGTAACCGATCACCAGCGCCAGGCAGACCGCGGCGCCCAGCCAGGGCGCGGGGTCCACGAGCGCGATCAGGGCGATGCCGGTGAAGGTGAACGTCGCGCTGATCGCGGTGACCTGGTTCGGGGTCAGGCCGGCCACGTAGGAGAGGGCCGCCAGGACCCTGCCGAGCTTGCGGTTGACGAAGCGCGAGTACGCGGGCGCGCCCTTGTTGCTCTTCTGGACGGAGGCGAGCCGGGCCAGGGCCTCTCCGAAGCCCTGAGGCGGCCTGTGGCCCTGGGGATGAGGGGCCGAGGCGGTTCCGGTTCCGGATGGGGCGGTCACGCTACCGACGTCCTCCTGTCCTGGGCCCTCTCGCCCGCCAGGGCGTTGCGGAGGATGGCGCTGCCGGTCTCGGCCAGACCCTCGAAGGCGACCACGCGCGCGCCCGTCCCGGCCAGCTCGCGCTCGGCGGCCTCGGCCGCGACCCCGTCGGGGCAGCCGGTGAACACCCGCCCGAAGCCGATCGACTCCCACGCGTCGCGCAGACCGGGTTCGGAGACCACGACCACCTCGGCCACGTGCCGGACATCACCGACGATCTCCATGCGCTCGATCAGCGGGACCACGGGCCGGTACCCCAGCAGGGACTCGGCCAGCTCGTCGGTGTACACGCCCGCGACCAGCCGGTCGCATCCGGCCTCCGCGCGGCGCAGCAGGTCGAGGTGCCCGACGTGGAACAGGTCGAAGACGGCGGGCGCGTACCCGACCACGCTGTGCATTCATCCCCCTGAACCAGGCCGAGCCCTGATAAACCCGAGGCCGGATATATCCGGAATCAGGCGTACGGTAGCAGCTCAGAATTCCTCCGATGTACCTCTCGACGCATCACGCCCGCCTCCGGATGGCCGGGCGACACGACCCCGGCCGGGAATGGACAAATGGCGGACAGTCCGCGGTCGGCAGATTACCCTGCGGAGTTAAGGCGCCACGACTTCCGGGCCCGGATCCGGGCCACGGCACGGCGCCCACCCCCCGGGAAACGATCATCCGGCCGGTTCCGCCGGCCGGACCGAGCAGTGTCGCACCGTCGAAGCCTCGAGCGACCACCCGGAAAGGAGCGGGTCAGATGACCAGCTCGACCAGGGGAATCCCCCGCCGTGCGGCGGAGGAGCAGGCCACCGATCTGCGGCCGCCGCCGGCGGAGGCAGGCGATCTGTTCTCCGCCCGCGCCCGCCAGTACGCCCACGACCGCCCGCTGCACGACGTCCATGTGCTGGAGGCGGGCTGCGGCTGGGGACGGGGGCTCGACCTGGGCACGCGGGAGCACCGCTCCACCGGAGTCGACCTCGACACGCCGGCGCTGCGCGCCAACACCCGCAGGCGCGCCGACCTGGACGCGTGGCATCTGGGCGACCTGCGCACGGTGCCGATGCCGCCGCGCGCCTACGACATCGTGCACGCGCCGTTCCTGATCGAGCGGGTACCGCACGCCGAGCTGGTCCTCGACCGGTTCGTGGCCTCGCTGCGCCCCGGGGGGCTGCTGCTGGTGCGGCTGCGCGACCGCGACACCGCCTTCGGGTTCCTCGACCGCCTGCTCCCGCGCCGCCTGCGCGAGCGGATGTGGCGCGGCCTGGCGCGCACGGCGCCACGGCGGCCGGATCCGGACGGATGGCGGCCCACCGGCCCGCCGCCGCCCGCGCTGTACGACCCGGTCGCGTCCCGCCAGGGCATGCGCTGGTACTGCGTGATGCGCGGGCTGGTGATCGCCGAGGAGTACACCTCGCGGGCCGGCATCGAGGCGTTCGGGGCCGGAACGCGGCTGCTGACGGGCCTGTGCCGGGTGGTGGCGGCGCTCAGCCGGGGCCGGCTGAGCGCCGACCACAGCGAGGTGACCCTGGTGATCCGCAAGCCGGAGAGCCGGTTCGCCAGGGTCCTCTAACGGGCCGGCGCCCGCCACGGAGCGGCATGACACGGCATGGGCGCGGCATGGGCGCGGCACCCGGGCGGCGCGATCGCGGCGGGCCGTGGTGCGCGCACCTTCCAGGGCTCGGTATTTTTCTGCGGAAACCCCTGATGACCTGGATCAGCCCGGCGGGGAGCCGGGCAGGATCGGAGCCGTGGTGACCGCCGACGCCGGCCTTCCCGACACTTTGCGCGAACTGCCCGCGTGGACCCCGGACGCGATCGAGCTCGCGGACCTGGAGCTGCTGCTGGCGGGCGTGTACCGGCCGCTGGCCGGGTTCCTCGGGTCCTTCGACACGGCCATGGTGATCGCGGGCGGACGGCTGGCCGACGGGACGCCCTGGCCGGTCCCCGTCACGCTCGCCGTCCCCAAGGAGCTGACCGCGCACGAGCGGGTCGTCCTCCAGGACCCGGAGGGCCTGCCGCTGGCCGTGCTGGACGTCGCCGAGGTCTGGCAGGACCCGACCTCCCAGGGCTGGCGGCTCGCGGGGACGCTGGAGCCGCTGCGCGCCCCGGCGCACGGCCCGTTCCACAGGCTGCGCCGCCGTCCCGACGAGATCGAACCGTACGAGGGCAACGTGCTCGCCGTCGCGACCCGCGAGCCACTGCACCGCAAGCAGCTTGGGCAGCTACGGCAGCTCGCCGAGCGGCTGGACGCGCGGGTGCTGGTGCTGCCGCTTCTGGGCGGCGGCCATGACGAGGCCCTGGTACGGGCGTTGCTGGCGGTGCGCAAGGAGCTGCCCGAGGGCACGCAGGTCATCCCCGTACCGCTGCCGCTGCGGGGCGGTGAGGGCGCGGCGGAGCGCGACCTGCGCCTGCGCTCGCACGTCGCCGCCGCCTACGGCGCCACGCACCTGCTGGCCGAGGAGGACGTCGAGGGCACGGCGATCCCCGTGGCGGTGCCCGAGCCGTGGGCGTACGACGCCGACGTGGAGGTGTGGCGCCCGGTCGCCAGGATCGAGCCCGACCACGTCCAGGCCGAGCTGACCCCCGAGCGGCTCGGCGAGCTGCTCGACCGCGGCGAGCCGATCCCCGACTGGTTCACCCCGCCCGCGGTGGCGGCCGAGCTGGCCGTGGCGCGCCCGCCCAAGCACGAGCGCGGCCTCACGGTGTTCTTCACCGGCCTGTCCGGCTCGGGCAAGTCCACCGTGGCCAGGGGCCTGTCGGACGCGCTGATCGAGCGCGGCGGCCGCACCGTCTCGCTGCTGGACGGGGACGTGGTCCGCAGGCTGCTGTCGGCCGGGCTGACCTTCTCCCGCGCCGACCGCGACCTCAACATCCGCCGGATCGGCTTCGTGGCCACCGAGATCACCCGGCACGGCGGGGTGGCGATCTGCGCGCCGATCGCCCCGTACGCCGCGACCCGCGCCGAGGTGCGCCGGATGGTGTCCGCGGCGGGCGACTTCGTGCTGGTCCACGTGGCCACGCCGCTGGAGGAGTGCGAACGGCGCGACAGCAAGGGCCTGTACGCCAAGGCCAGGGCGGGGCTCATCCCCGAGTTCACCGGGATCTCCGACCCGTACGAGGAGCCGGACGACGCCGATCTGGTGCTGGACACCTCGCGGATGACGCCGGACGAGGCGGTCGCGCGGGTGCTCGGGCTGCTGGAGAGCGGCGGCTGGGTACGTCCCGCGTGACCGGATTCACTCTGCGTTGCTCCTGAAAGGGGTACCCCTCACTTACATCCCCTTTGTGGGGGCCTCGTACGCTGTGGCGGACTTTATTCCCTTGTTACTCGGTAGGTCATAGCGATGGACTTCGAATGGCTGGCCGGCTTCGACTGGACGATGGCGCTGGGCTCCTTCCTGGTCGCCATCGTCGTCGGGCTGACCGGCATGGGCGGCGGCGCGCTGATGACGCCCATGCTGGTGACCTTCTTCGGGGTCAGCCCGCTGGCCGCGGTGTCCAGCGACCTGGCCGCCGCCGCCGTGATGAAGCCCGTCGGCAGCGCGGTGCACTACCGGCGGGGCACGATCGACATGCGCCTGGTCGGCTGGCTGTGCGCCGGGTCGGTGCCCGCCGCGTTCTGCGGAGTGCTGGTGGCGCGGGCGCTGGGCGACGGCGAGAACGTCCAGGACGTGATCCAGAAGGCGATGGGGGTGGCGCTGCTGATCGCCGCCGCCGGGCTGGTGGTCCGCGGCTACCTGGCGCTGAAGGACCGCGCGGCGGGCCGTACCGGGGCGGAGCGGCGCACGGTGGCGCCCGACGAGCCGTCGGCGGCGGAGGCCCCCGGGATCTCCGTGCGTCCCCTCCCGACCGCGCTGGTGGGGGCGGCCGGCGGGCTGGTGGTCGGGATGACCTCGGTGGGCTCCGGCTCGCTGATCATCGTGGGGCTGCTGGCGCTCTACCCGGCGCTCAAGAGCAACCACCTGGTCGGCACGGACCTGCTCCAGGCCGTGCCCCTGGTCCTCGCCGCCGCCCTAGGGCATCTGCTGTTCGGCGATTTCCAGATGGAGGTCACGGCCGCGCTGCTGGCCGGGTCCATCCCCGGCGTGTACCTCGGCTCGCGCATCTCCTCCAGGGCCCCCGGCGGCCTGATCCGGCGGGCCCTGGCCTTCGTGCTGGTCGCCTCGGCCCTGAAGATGTTCGGCCTGAGCAACACCGTGCTCGCCTGGACACTGCTGGGGCTGGCGGCGGCCGCGGGCGTCGCGTGGATGCTTCTGCGCCGCCGTCACGGCCTTCCGGCGGTGCCCGTGCTCGCGGCCAAGGCGTCCGCCGGGCCGGAGGACGCCGCGGCGTCCGCGTCCCTGCGCCGCGGACGCTGATCGGGGTCGCCCCGGCGGAGCATCCGCCACAGCAGGGCGGACGACACCAGCCCGCCGATCCCCAGGCAGTACGGCGCGTACACGGCGTTGCCCTCCCCGGCGACCAGGAGCGCCGCCAGTGCCGCCAGTCCGGTGAGCGCCTCCGTCGCCCGGATCAGGAACACGGTGCGGGACTGCTTGCGGACGGTCGCCAGCATCGCCAGCGGAAGCGTGCAGGCGACGCAGACCGCGTAGACGCCCCAGCCGATCAGCGCCGTGCCGTCCACCTCGAAGGAGCCGCCGGTCACCACCGGCCCGAGGGGACCGGCCAGCAGGACGCCCGCCGCGCTCACCGCCAGGGCCACGGCGCCCAGCACCGCGCTGGCCCGCAACGCCCGCCGCGTGGCCACGGGACGTCCCTCGCGCTCGGCCCTGGCGAAGTGGCTCAGCAGGAACCCGCCCGCCCCGTTGATCAGGGTCAGCGCCGGGGCCAGCAGCAGCCGCGCGGCCTCGATCCCGGCCAGCACGGCGGTAGAGGAGAACGCGACGATCAGGAAGCGCGCCGCCAGCAGCGCGCTCGGCCGGATCGCCGCCTGGACCGAACGCCACCAGGCGAACCCCAGGACCTCCCTCAGCGCGCTGCCGCGCAGCGGGGCGGGCGCGAGCTCCCGCTTGGGCAGCCGCAGCACGGCCAGCGCGATCGAGACGGCGCAGCCCACGCTCATGGCGCCCAGCAGCAGATCCACCGAAGCCGGCACGTCCAGCGCCAGCGCACCGGCGAGCGTGCCCAGCGTGACCACGACGTAGCATCAGTCGTTGGCGGCCAGCCGCCAGAACTCCCCCCGCGCGGTGAAGATCCGCCGTCCGGTCTCGTTCAGCAGCCAGAGCGCGAACAGCGCGGCGCCGACGGGCACCGCGACGCCCAGGCCCACCGCCACCGCCGCGCCCGCCAGCGTGCCCGCGGCGACCGTGCCGGCCACCGAGAGCAGCAGCGCCCCGCGGATCCGCGGCTCGAACCGGTCGAAGACGGTGAGCGTGTCGCCCACGAAGGACGTCTGCAGGGCCGTGATCATCACCAGCACGGACAGCAGCAGCGCGTACGCGCCGAACCCGTCGGCGCCCAGGTTGCGGGCGGCCAGCGCCTGCACGACCAGGCTGCCGCCGGCGGTGACGAACTGGACCGTCACCGCGCCGCCCGCGGACGACAGCAGCCGTCCCGCCCGGCCCAGTCCCCGCCCGGCCCCTCCGGGACGGCGCGGGCTCACTTGTCGTTGTAGCGCATCAGGGACGACGAGCCGCCGCCCTTGCCCTTCTCCGCCTCTTCGCTCAGTTCCCTGAGGATGGCGGCCGCGTCCATGGCGGCCGCGTCCGTGTCGGAGATGATCGGGTTGTCCTTCATCGTTTGGTTCGGGTCCCCGCTCAGATCGATGCCTTCCGCCCACAGTTCTGCCGAGATATCCCTCTTCGCCGGATCGTCGGCGGGCGCGTCGGCGGCGTGCGCGCCGCCCTTGGAACGTGACCTCTTGGGACCGCCGGCGACCTTGGCGTCCGCGGACGCCGAGGCCGGCGGCTTGGGAGCCGCGGGCTTCTTGGCGCGCGACGACGCGCCGCTCCCCGAGCCGGAACGGCCGAGCGGGCCGCCGCTGGACGAAGGGGGCGGCGAGGAAGGCGGTGGAGGCGGGCCGGGCGTGGCGGCGCCGGGCTCCTGCCGGTCGAGCAGCGCCTCGGCGCGGTCGAGCAGCGCCTCGGTGGAGGGGGGCGGGGGCTTAGGTGAGGACGGCACGGACGAGGACGAGGACGAGGACGAGGGCGAGGGCGCCGGCGCGGCGCCGTTGACCTCGTCGGACCGGCGGCGTCCCGGCCGGTCGGCCGGCGGCTCGGACACCCTGTCACGCGCGCCGCGGCGGCGCCCGCCCCTGGACCGCTCGCCGCCCCCGGCGCGGCGCGGCGGTGCCGCCGGGCGGGGGATCTCGGCGCGGGCGGCCGGTGCCTCCAGCTCGCCGCGGACCTCGTTCTCGGCGTAGGAGCCGCGCGGCAGCCGGCCGTAGCCGCCGCCCGGCGGCAGATCGCCGTAGCCGGTCTGCGGTTCGCCGTACCCGGGCGGAAGCTCGTAGCCGCGCGGCGCCAGGCCGGGACCGGGGGACGCGGGGCCCTGGGCCATGGCGAGGGCCTCGCGCCGGGCCAGGCCCGCGGCCCGCAGGAACGACACCACGCAGGCCAGGATCGTCCCGATCGCCAGGCCGATCGCCGCGTTGCGCGGGAGCTTGCTCGGCGCGGCGGCGGACGGGTCGGCGGTGTCGACGAACTGCACGCCGTCGTTGGTGTTGGAACGCGCCGACATCACGCCGGACTCGCGTTCCTGAAGCTTGAGCAGGTCCGCGGTCAGCACCCGGTACTCGCGGGTCCCCGGGGTGGCCAGCTGCAGCCGGTTCGTGAGCTTCTGCTTCGTGGCCTGGAGGGTCGCCAGCTGCTTGTCCAGCTGCTGCTGGTTGGTCCTGACCGTGACCTCCTGGTACGCCTTCACCACCGCGTTGGCCTGCATGGCGGCCTCGCGCATGGTGGACGCGGTCGCGGTCACGATGACCACGCCGCCGTCGGGCTTGCTGGAGGTCTGCACGCGGGCCCGCAGCGCCCCGCCGGTCAGGACGGGCCCGCCGCTCTCCTCCTTGAGGATCTCGGCGGCGCGGCTCATCACCGCGGTGGAGCCGGCGAACGCGGCCCGCTGCGCGGTGTAGGCGGCGTAGCCCTGCCCGGACATCACGCCCTGCCGCAGCACGTTGTTGGTGTTGGTGGGGTCGGTCACCGCGAACCTCGCGGTGGCCTTGACGTCGCTGAACACCAGCTGCGTCGCCGCCGCGGCGGCCAGCACGCTGGCCAGGATGATGAGGAACGACATCAGCCTGAAGCGCCAGACGGCCTCCACCAGGCCGATCTCTGGTGTGGCGGGGGTCTGTGCTGTCATCGGATGCTCGAAGTCCTCATAGGGGCACCGGGATCGGTGAGGGCACGGACCGCCTCCCGCATCTCCCGGTGGTACCGATCCTTGCCGAACCGCCGGGCGGCGTCCGCGCGTGCGCGTTTGGCCATGGCCAGTGCCCCGTCCCAATCGTCCAGCAGGCGGGCCACCCCGTCCGCCAGAGCGACCGGGTCGCCGGGCGGGACCAGCACACCGTTCTCGCCATCGGTCACGATCTCGGCGAGGCCCTGCAGGTCAGACGCCACCACCGGGCGGCCGGCCAGCATCGCCTCCACCGCGGCGTTACCGAACGATTCGACCTTGGAGGGCACGATCGCCACGTCCGTCTCGGCCAGCGAGTCCCAGACCTGGGGGCGGAACCCGGCCAGCACCACGCGCCCGTCCTCCAAGGCGTCGCCGGCCAGTTCCCGCAGTTCCTCTTCGACCCACTCGTAGCCAGGGAAGACGCTGCCGACCAAGGTCAAGATGACATCGTACCCGCGCTCCCGCAGCAGTCCGGCCGCGCGGATCGCGATGTCGGACCCCTTGCGCGGCGTCAGCCGGCCGACCAGCGTGATCCGCACCGGGCCGGTCAGCGTGGCCCGCGGCTCGGTGACGCTGGGGGGCTCCTCCACGCCGTTGTGGATGATCTGGGCGCGCCGCCCGGCCGAGCCGAGGACGGCGGCGCTGGCCCGGCCGTTGACGACGACCGTGCGGGCCAGCCGCAGCGGGGCCGACAGCGCGGCGCGCACGGGGCGAGGCAGACCCTCCTCCGCCTCGTGGACGTGGCACAGCGCGGGGACTCGGGCGAGCTTGGCGGCGGCCAGCCAGATCGGGATGGTGATGGTGTTCACATACAGCGCCTCGGCCCCGGTGCGCCGCAGCAGCCGCCGCGCCTTCGGGAGCGCGCGCAGGTTGGCGAAGGCCAGCCGCAGCAGGCCCATCGGGGACATGTACGCCTTGCGGAGCACCGGGATGGGAAGGATTTCGATCCGCGCCCCGGCGTCCCTGAGCACCTGCGAAAGCGGACCCTCGGCCGGTAGTGTCACCACCACTTGGCGGGTGGGCGCCAGCGCCCGCACCGACTCGACCAGCATGCGGTCGGAGCCGTACAGGTCGGGCGAGGGGTGCGCGAGCACCACCACGGGACCTGCGTCACGTTCGGCCAACGTGCCTCCCTCTGCAATCCCTGACAACCTGACTACCGCTTTCGCGCCACGCTCAGATTAACTCTCCTTTACGGTCTAGACGTCTGAAGACCGCAGCGGTTAGCAGCCTCGGCGCAAAATGCCGAGTCCTGGGCGGAAATGTCGCGAAGAGGAGGCGGAAGGTCACGTTGCGCATCGCCATGGTTGGGACCCGCGGAGTGCCGGCGCGCTACGGCGGCTTCGAGACGGCGGTCGAGGAGATCGGCCGGCGGCTGGTGAAGGCGGGGCACGAGGTGACCGTCTACTGCCGGGGAGAGCGCCATCCCGGAGGCGAGTACCTCGGGATGCGGCTGGTTCATCTGCCCGCCGTCAAGAAGAAGGTGGCCGAGACGCTCAGCCACACGGCGTTCTCCGTGACGCACACCGCGGCGCGCCGCGTCGCCCGCAAGGGCCCGGACGTCGCGCTCGTCTTCAACGCCGCCAACGCGCCGCTGCTGCCGGTGCTGCGGATGATGCGGATCCCGGTGGCCACGCACGTGGACGGCCTGGAGTGGAAGCGCACCAAGTGGAGCGGGGCGGGCCGCCGCTACTACCGCAACGCCGAGAGCCTGGCCGTGCGCTGGTCGGACGCCCTGATCGCCGACGCCCGCGGCATCCAGGACTACTACACCGAGCGGTTCGGGGCGTCCTCGGTGTTCATCGCCTACGGCGCGCCGATCCTGGCCGGCACCGACGTGACCAAGCTGACCGAGGCCGGCTACCAGCCGGGCGGCTACCACCTGGTGGTGGCCAGGTTCGAGCCGGAGAACCATGTCCACCTGGCGGTCGAGGGCTACCGGCGCAGCGGTGCCGTCAAGCCTCTGGTGGTCGTCGGCTCGGCGCCGTACTCCGACGCCTACACCGAGAGGGTGCGTGAGCTGGCGGGCGACGACCCGCGGATCCGGTTCCTCGGCGGCGTCTGGGACCAGGACCTGTTGGACGCCTTGTACGCGGGGGCGCTGACCTACGTCCACGGGCATTCGGTCGGCGGCACCAACCCGTCGCTGCTGCGGGCGATGGGCGCCGGGGCGTCCGTGGTGGCCTATGACGTGAACTTCAACCGCGAGGTGCTCGGCGAGGAGGCGGGCCGCTTCTTCGACGACGCCGTGTCGCTGGCGCACCTGATCGAGGCCGCCGAGGCGGATCCGCAGGCCGCGGCGGAACGGGGCGCCGCGGCGCGCAAGCGGGCCGCGGAACGCTATGTGTGGGACGACGTGGCCGCCGCCTACGAACGGCTCTGCGAGGACCTGGTGGCCCGCAGGTTGACCCGCAAGACCGTCAGGGCACGGCGGTAGACGAAGCCGGTGCGCACGTGAACGCGCCCCCGGGTGGCCGGTCACCCGGGGGCGCGTCTTCGTCCGTTCGTCCGTCGTCCCGTTCAGCCGACCGCGTTGGACCGCGCGCTGGTGATCGTCACGCCGAGCGGGTCCTTCACGCGGATCCGGTAGGTGTGCGACCCGGCGGGCGCCGACTTGTCGGTGAACGACAGCGTCGGCATGGACCAGAAGGTCGAGTCGCGCTTCACGGTGCCGATCGGGGTGGTGCCGTTGTCCCGGAGGATCTCGTAGGTCAGGTTCTTGTTGTCCATGTCCCACGTGGTCTTCCAGGAGACCGTGATGCCGTTCAGTCTCTTGACCGCGCGGGGCGTGCCGAGGGCCGACGCGATCGGGCCCTGCTTGTTCGGCGCGATCGACTTGACCGCGAACCGCACGAGCCCCTGCTGGTTGACGCCGTTGACCCGGGGGAACTCGCCGCCCATCGCGATGTAGCTCGCGTTGCCGGTGACGGCCCAGGCCGCCTGGCTCTGCCCGGTGAACGTGCCCGCCGTCAGAGTCGGGTACCAGTGCAGCAGGCTCGGGACGGGCTGCTTGCTGTAGTTGCTGTTGGTCCCGGGAGGAGCCTTGTCCTTGCCGGTGGCGTAGGTGGTCTCGGCCAGCGCGCGGTGCCAGGTCATCGGCTTTGTCTCGGGGAACGCGCCGAGCGAGGAGCAGTCGTGCGCGTGCGAGACGCTGTAGAGCGACTGGCCCGTGGCGAACACGCCGTAGCTCGCGCCGTAGCAGTTGTCGAGCCACACCAGGTCGCCCGTCGCCGCCTTGGCCGCGAACCGCCCGTCGAACCAGTGACCGCCCTCACCGTTGGCCGACCCGTACACGGTGTCGCCCATCACGAACAGGTCGGTCACGTACGAGTAGTTGCTGCCCTTCCTGGTCGGGATCGGGCGGCTGCTCCAGGGCTCCAGCGCGCCGGTGGAGCCGTTGAACGCGCCGATGCCGACCTTGGCCGTGCCGTTCAGCTTCTGGAACCGGCCGCCGACGATCACCCGGTTGCCGTGGATCGCGATCGCGTAGACCTCGTTGTCGTCGGCGGAGGGCTTCCAGGAGCCGAGCGAGCCGTCCGCGGCCCGCACCGCGGCCAGCCGGGTCCGCGAGCTGCCGTTGACGTTGAAGAAGTTGCCGCCGAAGAACACCCACTTGTTGGTCGCGGCGATGGCGCGCACGACGTTGGAGACCTTGGGCTTGAACCCGGCGACCAGCTTGCCGGTGGCGGTGTCGAACGCGGCGAGGCGGCTGCGCGCCTGCCCGTCCACGGTGGTGAACTCGCCGCCGACGTACACGCGTTTGCCGTCGGGCGAGCGGGTGATGCGCAGTCCCTGGCCGTTCAGCGAGTGGTTGAAGGAGGTGATGAGCTTCCCGGTCCTGATGTCGAAGGCCAGGATGTTGTTGCGGGTCACCTCCTGCGCGCTTCCCGGCGCCGCTCCGGCGGGACGGGCCTTGGTGAACCTGCCCGTCGCGTACACCGTGTTGCCGACCGTGGTCATGCTCCACACGACGCCGTTGACCTGCACGGTCGGCAAGGCGTCGGCGCTCACCGTCGGCGGGGTCCCCTGGGCGGGCGCGGTGTCGGCCGCGGCCGTCCCCGCGGGCACCAGTCCGGCGCCGAGAAGCACGATGGACGCTACCGCGACGGGAAGGCGGCTCCGCGATGCGGCGCGGCGCGCAAGCAGTCCAGCTCTCACGTGATCGGTTCCCCTGCTCATAGCCCCCTGTGACCCCTGCGGTCACACTGGCCTGGCGATAGTAAGCCTCCGCGGGGCGAGGGAAGGGTCACTTATCGAAATCGTGATGAATCCCTCTACACCGGTCCTCGCACGCGTCCGGGAGAACCTTTCAGAACGGAAAGAAAACGCCCCGGGGATGACAACCCCGGGGCGCCTTCATGCGTCGTCCCCTTCGTCGGTCAGCCGCCGGCCCTGGTCGCCAGGAAATCGTCCACCGAGACCACGATCGGCGCATTGGTGGTGCTGCCGGAGAGATAGGCCCGCAGCCCGACGCTCCCCGCCACCTGCATGCCGTCGGTGTCGTCGGTCCCGGTGAGCTGCCACGCGGCGGGCTCGGCCGTCCCGTCCGCCCACGCCTTCATCCTCAGCGTGGTCGGCGAGGCGCCGGTGACCTGGAAGCGCAGCCGCAGCCGCTGTCCCGGCGTGTAGGTGAGCCCCTGCAGGGTCTGCTCGGCGACGATCCCCGCCTCGGCCTGCGCGGCGTCGGTACGCACGATCCAGGCCGACACGACGCCGGAGGGCCGCAGCCTGAGCCTGGCCCGGTACTCGCCCACCCCGGTGACGCGGCGGCCGAGCGCCCAGAAGTAGACGCCGTTGCCGGTGCCCTCCTTGTCGACCGACACCTTGAGCGAGACGTCGGACGCGTCGGTGCTGACGCCGTTGAGGTACGCGCCGCCGCTGTTGGTCGGCGCCGCCAGCGTGACGCGGCCGGCGCCGTCCGAGACCGACACGGCGCCTGGCGTGCCGAGGCTCGTCCACGCGCCGCCGACGTCGGCCGTCCCGAAACCGCCGGCCACGGTGCGCTCGAACGCGTCGGACGCGAGCGTCGACGAGGTCACGGTGACGGTGTGCGTGACCTCGTCGGTGGCGCCGTCGTCGTCGGTGACCGTCAGCTTCACCGTGTACTGGCCCGCCGCTCCGTAGGAGTGGGACGGCGTGGCCCCCGTACCGGTCTGGCCGTCGCCGAAGTCCCAGGCGTAGGACGCCACGGTGCCGTCGCCGTCGGTGGACCCGGACGCGTCGAACGAGCACTCCAGCTCGTCACAGGACGAGGTGAACGCGGCCGTGGGCGGCTGGTTGGGCGTGACCGTGCCCGCGCCCACGCCGTGGTGCTCGGCCACTTCGGCGGCGGTCAGGGCGCGCGGGTAGGCGGCCACCTCGTCCAGCGTCCCGTTGAGGTAGTCGCTGGACGGCCTGTTGGTCCAGCCGCTGAGGTTGTCGCCGCCCACGCGCCAGAGGCCGGAGAACGCCTGCCCCTTCTTGATGGTGGCGTTGGCGGCGACCTGCTGCCCGTCCACGTACAGCTTCATGCCGGCGCCGGAGTCGAGCGTGCCGACGACGTGGTGCCACTGGCCGTTGTTGAGGCCGGGACCGCTCATGATGGTCTTGACGCCGCCGCTGTTGACACCGAACACCACGCGGCCGTCGTTGGTCAGGTACAGGTTGCGGTCGTAGTTGGTGCTGTTCCCGCTGGTCCTGTTGCCGTACCCGATGATCTCTCCGCCGCTGGCGCTGGTGGTCCTCACCCATGCCTCGATGGAGAAGTCGCGTGGCGTGGGCACCGCGCCGCTGGCGCCCGTGCCGGTGGTGGTGCCGTTGAACGCCATCGCCCGGTCGGAGTCGGCGGAGATGCCGCCCGTCTGCCCGCGCGTGACCCCCGAGCCCAGGGTGAGGTCGTTCCTGCCCGCGTGGTCGAGGGCGGAACCGCTGGGCTCGCCGAGCCGCCAGTACGCGTCGGGCGCGTCCCCGAGGACGACGCCGCTGTACGGGCCGCTCGTGCCGGGCGTCCCGCTTCCGGGACTGGCCGCGTTGGAGGCCGCGCTGGTGATGGTGTTACCGCTCGGATCCTTGACGCGGACCCTGTAGGTGTTGGACGACCCGGCCTCCGCCGTGGTGTCGAACAGCGACACGATGGGCTTCCGCCAGAACGTCGATGGCTTCTCCACGGTGGCGACCGGGGTGGTGCCGTTCCCGCGGAGCAGCTCGTAGGTGAGCGTGTTGTTGTCCATGTCCCACGTCGTGGTCACGCTCACGCGGACCTTGCCTCCGGGCACGGACTGGGCGGTGGGCGTTCCCAGTTCGGACGCGATCGGCCCCTGGTCGTTGGGGGCCTTGTCCTTGACGGCGAACCGCACGAGGCCCTGCTGGTTGACGCCGTTGACCCGGGGGAACTCGCCGCCCATGGCGACGTAGTCGGAGGTGCCCGTCACGGCCCAGGCGGCCTGGCTCTGCCCGGTGAACGTGCCCGCCGACAGGGTCGGGTACCAGTGCAGCAGGCTCGGGATGGGCTGCCCGCTGTAGTTGCTGTTGGTGCCGGGCGGCATCAGGTCCGTCCCGGTCGGGTACGTGGTCTCGGTCAGGGCCCGGTGCCAGCTCCTCGGGTTGGTCTCGGGGAACGCGCCCAGCGAGGAGCAGTCGTGCGCGTGCGAGACGCTGTAGACGGACTGGCCTTCGACGAACATGCCGTAGGTCGCGCCGTAGCAGTTGTCGAGCCACACCAGGTCGCCCGTCGCCGCCTTGGCCGCGAACCGCCCGTCGAACCAGTGACCGCCCTCACCGTTGGCCGACCCGTACACGGTGTCGCCCGACACGAACAGGTCGGTCACGTACGAGAAGTTGCTGCCCGACCTGCTGGGGATCGGGCGGCTGCTCCACGGGGCGAGCGCGCCCGTGGTGGCGTCGATCGCGCCGATGCCGACCTGGGAGGCGCCGTTGAGCGTCTGGAACCGGCCGCCGACCAGCACCCGGGTGTCGCCGGGCGCCATCACCATCGCGTACACCTCGTTGTCGTCGGCGGTCGGGCGCCAGGTGTTGATGTTCGCGCCGTCGGAGGCCCGCACCGCGGCCAGCCGGGTCCGCGAGCTGCCGTTGACGTTGAAGAAGTTGCCGCCGAAGTACACCGTCGAGTCGGTCGCGGCGATCGCCCGCACCACGTTGGACACGGTGGGCTTGAAGTCGGGGTCGAGGGCGCCGGTGGCGGTGTCGAACGCGGCGATCCGGCTGCGCGGCTGCCCGTCGACCGTGGTGAACTCGCCGCCCACGTACACCCGGCTGCCGTCGGGCGAGCGGACGATGCGCAGTCCCTGGCCGTTCAGCGAGTGGTCGAACGAGGTGACCAGCTCACCGGTCCTGATGTCGAAGGCCAGGATGTTGTTGCGGGTCACCTCCTGCGGACTGCCCGCCGCCGTGCCCGGCGGCCGCGCCTTGGTGAAGTTGCCCGTGGCGTAGACGGTGTTGCCGACCGTCGTCATGCTCCACACGACCCCGTTGACCTGCCAGGTCGGTAAGGCGTCGGCGCTCACCGTCGGCGGGGTGCCCGGCGGCGGCGCGGTGTCGGCCGCGGCCGGGGCCGCGGGCATCGCCGTGAGACCGAAGACGGCCGTGCCGAAGGCCGTGACGGTGGCCAGGACGGCCCTTCTCACGGCCGGGCGCAAGACGGAGACAGTTATCACCGGCTGAAATCCCCCATCCAAGCTAAAGAAGGCAAAGGAAGATTAGCGGAGCCACTGTCTAAACTGTTGGCCACTAGCGGCGCTCCGGGCTCCCCGTTCACTCGGGCGCCGATCTTTCCGCGACACACGACCGAGGAGATATCCGCATGCCCCTCCGGGGATCGCGCCCATCCACGTTTTCTCGCTCGGCGGGCCGGGGCACGGCTCTCGCGCTGTCCCTCGCACTCGCGGTGGCGGTGGCGGGATGCTCGGGCGACAAGAAGCCCGCCTCAGGCCCCAAGCCCCCGCCGCCCAGCGAGCGGTCCGAGGCGGAGACCACCGCGGCGCCCGGGGCCGTGGCGTTCAAGGACATGACCGGGCTGCGCAAGCCCGTCACCTACCCGGACAAGATCACCGTCGCGATCACCGACATCCGGTACGCCAAGAACCAGGCCATGGGGCCGGGCGAGATCACCGGCCGGAACCTGACGATCTTCACGCTGCGGTTCACCAACGGGTCCGCGCAGCCGCTCGACCTCAACAAGGTCCAGGTGGTCGCCCGCTACGGCAAGGCCCGCACGCAGGCGAGCCCCACCTCGTACGCCAACATCAACGACTTCTACGGGACGGTGGCGCCGGGCCAGAGCCGTTCGGCCTCGTACGCCTTCGACCTGCCGCCCGAGGGCTACGGCGCGGTCGTGCTGGGCGTGGCCTTCGACGACAAGCACAAGACGGCCGTGTTCGCGGGATCGCTCCAGCGGTGAGCCCGGCACGTCGGGTCCTCGTCGCCGGCGTGCCGGCGCTGACCGTGACCGTCGTCGCCGCCTTGCTGGTCTGGCGGCCTCTGGACGGGGACCCGGGGGAGGCCGGGCCGTCCCCCGGCACGGCGACCGCCGCGGGCGCCGCGGGCGCCGTCACGGTGGGCACCGCGGCCTACGAGGTGCCGGAGAAGGCCACCGTCGTCTCCCCGTCCGGGGACGACACGGCGGCGGGCACGATGCAGGCACCTCTGCGCACCGTGGGCAGGGCGATCGCGCTGGCGCCCTCCGGCGGCACGATCGTGCTGCGCGGCGGGACCTACCACGAGTCGGTCACCATCCCGCCGGGCAAGCGCCTCACCGTCCAGTCCCACCCGGGCGAGGCCGCCTGGTTCGACGGCAGCTCCCCCGTGGACGGCTGGACGCGGGAAGGCGACGCCTGGGTCAAGGACGGCTGGACGGTCAGGTTCGACGCCAGCCCGTCCTACACGCGCGGGGCGCCGCCCAGCGACAACCCGAACTTCCAGTTCATCGATCCCGCCCACCCGATGGCGGCCCACCCCGACCAGGTGTGGATCGACGATGTGGCGCAGCGCCAGGTCTCCTCCCGTGACGAGGTGACCGCCGGCGCGTTCTACGTCGACGAGCGGGCCGGACGACTGTACCTGGGCTCGGACCCGCGCGGGCGGACGGTGCGGGCGAGCACGCTCGGCATCGCGATCACGATCGGCGGGGACGGGTCGGCGCTGCGCGGGGTCGGCGTGCGCCGCTACGCTCCGTCCCTCCCGCAGCTCGCCAGCGTGCGCGTGACCGGCTCCGGGGTGAGCGTGGAGAACGTGGCGGTCACCGACTCGGCCACGACCGGGCTCAGCGTGGTGGGGCCGCACGCCCGCGTCCGCCGGGTCACGCTGACCCGCAACGGCATGCTCGGCGTCCACGGCAACCAGGCCGACGACCTGCGTCTCGAACGCGTCCGCAGCACCCGTAACAACCTGGAGCGCTTCAAGCAGGCGCCGGTGTCGGGCGGCGTCAAGGTCACCCGGTCGCGGGGGGTGACCGTGACCGGCAGCGTCCTGTCCGGCAA
This sequence comes from Actinomadura sp. SCN-SB, assembly GCF_043906805.1. Taxonomy (NCBI): domain Bacteria; kingdom Bacillati; phylum Actinomycetota; class Actinomycetes; order Streptosporangiales; family Thermomonosporaceae; genus Actinomadura; species Actinomadura sp. SCN-SB. The sequence goes on from NZ_JBIMPP010000005.1 coordinate 142,440, forward strand.
CCTCGGCAAGGGCCTCTGGTTGGACGAGTCGGTGCACGGCATCACGGTGACCGGCAACCGGGTGGCCCGCAACGCCGGTCACGGCATCGTCCTGGAGCTGAGCGCGGAGGCGGTCGTCGCGGGCAACCTCGTCCGGGACAACGGCGGCGACGGGCTCCGCGTCAACGACACCGAGGGCGTGCAGATCTGGAACAACACGCTGGTGACGAACGGCCGCGCCGTCCATCTCGTGCAGGACGAGCGGCGGCCCGAGGCGCCCGGCGCGCGAGGCCGCGACCCCCGCCGGCCGTTCCCCGATCCCACGATGACCTGGCGGCTCGGCCGTATCACGCTGGGCAACAACGTGCTCGCGGACGCGCGTCCCGGCGCCCCGTGCCTGCTGTGCGTGGAGGACCACACGCACGACCGCTCGGCGGCCGCGATGGGGATCACGGCCGACGGTGACGTGTTCGTCCGGCCCGGCCCCGGCTCGCCGCGGCGGCTGATCGTGTGGTCGCGCGGCGCGGGCGCACCGGACGCCTACACCGGCCTGGCCGCGTTCCGGGACGCCACCGGCCAGGAGAGGGCGGGCATCGCCGTGGACGACCCGGCGGCGGCCGGCGCGGACGGCGCGCTCTCCTCCGCCGTCGCCGCACGGGCCGCGTCGGCCGCGCGTCCCCTGCCCGCCCGTGTCGCCGCCCTGCTCGGCCGTCCCGCCGGAGCCCGTCACACGGGCGCGTGGCCGATGGCCTCCGACTGAGCGTCACCGGGCGCGGGGCGGCTTATCCTTGGGGCGCCGTGCACCAACAGGAGAACGCGATGACCGCACCGGGGCGATTCCCGCGCCTGACCCTCCTCCCCCGGTACCGGCCGCTGCCGCCGGTGTCCGGGTGGTGGGCCGTCGTGGTGCCGCTGGCCCTCATGCTGTCCAGCGACTACAAGCTGCGCAGCCGCGAGGCGGAACAGACGGTCAGCGGCAGCGCCGACCTCACGATCCTGACGGAGATCGGCATCTACGGCTTCGCCGCCATCTACCTCTACTACAGGTTCGGGCTGCGCCCCCCGTCCCGGCCGACGACGGGGCTGCTGCTGGCCGCGTGGGCGTTCGCCGCCTACCTGGCGTTGTCCGCGCTGTGGTCGCCTTTCCTCTCGCTGGGCCTCGTCCGCGGCGTCCAGCTGCTGATCACCATGTCCCTGGCGTACGTCCTGGCGACCCGGGCGGAACCGCGCGACATGCACCGGCTGGGGCACGCCTTCATCGCGATCGCGCTGGCCTCGGTCGCGATCGGCGTGGCCCACCCGTTCCCGCGCACCTCGCTCACCGAGGACCGCTTCAACTGGCTGTACGTGCACCCCGTCCAGGCGGCCGTGTACCTGGCGGTGGCGCTGCTGCTCACGGTGAGCTACCTGATCCGCTTCGAGACGCCGCAGCACCGGCTGTGGCATCCGCTGCTGTACCTCGGCGCCATGGCCGTGCTCGCCGGGGCGCTGATCGCCACCGGGACGCGCGGAGCGGCGGCGGGCTGCGCCGCCGGGCTGGTGGTGCTGCTGGCCACCTCGCGCGGCCCGCGCGGGCGCGTGGACGTGCTGGTGCTCGGCGCCACCGTCTCGACCGTCGCCGCGCTCGCGTTCTCCGAGAAGATCCTGGCCTTCGTGTCGCGGGGCGAGTCGGCCGAGAGTCTGGCCTCCCTCAACTCGCGCACGGAGCTGTGGGCGCTGGCCATGCGCGCCTACGCGGAAGAGCCGGTCTTCGGGCGCGGCCTGGGCGCGTCCAGGGGCCTGTTCCTGGACGACATCGGCCTGGGCGGCGCGCACAACGCGTTCGTCAACACCCTGGTCGACAACGGGGCGGTCGGCACGGCCATCTTCGCCGCGCTCCTGCTCACGCTCGGGTTCGTCCTGCTCCTGCTGGCGCGTCACCGCAGCCTGCGCACCGACGCCGGCATGCTGCTGGGCATGCTGTCCTGCTTCCTGCTGAACGGCATCACCAACGAGGGCATGGCGGCGCCCGCCAACGTCTCGGGCATCTGGTTGCTGCTCCTCGTCGCGTGGACGGAGGTGCTGCGCCGCCAGGGAGGCGACCCGGTCCCCGTACAGGCGGTGCGGGCCGGACCGGGCACGGACCGGCACCCCTAAACTCGCGGGCGTGGATCCGCTGACCATCCAAGGCGCCTACGCCTTCACCCCCCAAGCGCACGATGACGAGCGCGGCTCGTTCCACGAGTGGTTCCGGCAGGACCACCTGGAGCGGACCGGTCACACCTTCGGGCTCGCGCAGGCGAACTGCTCGGTGTCGTCCAAGGGCGTCCTGCGCGGCGTGCACTTCGCCGACGTCCCGCCGGGGCAGGCGAAGTACGTGACGTGCGTGCGCGGCGCGATCCTCGACGTCGTCGTGGACCTGCGTGTCGGCTCACCCACGTTCGGACGGCACGAGGCCGTGACGCTGGACCCGGGCAACCGCCGCTGCCTCTACATCGCCGAAGGGCTCGGCCACGCCTTCATGGCTTTGGCGGACGACACGATGGTCATGTACCTGTGCTCGGAACCGTACGCGCCGCGGCGCGAGCACGGGGTGCATCCGTTGGACGCGGACCTCGGCATCCCCTGGCCCTCGGATGTCGAGCCGATCCTGTCGCCCAAGGACGCCGCCGCGCCCACCCTCGCCGAGGCCGAGAAGTCGGGGCTGCTCCCCGACTACCGCACGTGCCTGGACTTCTACGCCGGACGCCAGGGCGGCCAGGGCGGTCAAGACGGCTAGGACCAGACGGCCCGCAGGGTGGGCCAGGCTTCGTGCAGGGCATCGCGCCAGTCGCGCATCGGCGGCAGCCCCGCCTTGGCCCAGCCGTCGTGCCCGAGGACGCCGTACGCCGGGCGCGGGGCGGGCCGGGGGAAGCCGGCGCTGGTGGTGGGCCGTACCCGGTCCGGGTCCAGCCCGAGCAGCGTGAACACCTCGCGGGCGAGGCCGTACCAGGTCGTGGCGCCCCCGTTCGTGCCGTGATAGATCCCCGGCGGGGCGCCCGCGGAGACCAGGGCGATGACGCGGTCGGCCAGGTCCCCGGTCCAGGTGGGCTGGCCGGTCTGGTCGTTCACGACGCTCACCGTGTCACGCTCGGACGCCAGCCGCGCCATCGTCCGCACGAAGCTGCCGCCGTGCGCCCCGTACAGCCACGCCGTCCTGACGATGTAGGCGTTCACGCTGGCCGCGGCTTGTTCACCGGCGAGCTTGGTACGACCGTAGGCGTTGATGGGGCAGGTCGGTGCGTCCTCGGGATAAGGGCGGTCCCCCTTGCCGTCGAAGACGTAGTCGGTGGAGATCTGGACGAGCGTGGCGCCCGCGTCGCCGCAGGCACGGGCCAGGGCCGCCACGGCGGTGCCGTTGACGGCCAGGGCGGCCTCCTCCTGGGTCTCGGCGTCGTCCACGGCCGTCCAGGCGGCGCAGTTGACGACCACGGCCGGGCGGTGACGGCGCAGCGCGGCCTGGACGGCGGCGGGGTCGCACAGGTCCAGCTCGGCGCGCGTGAGCCCGACCGCCTCACCGCCCAGGCGTTCCACCAGGTCGGTGCCGAGCATCCCTCCCGCGCCGGTGATCAGCCAGGTCACCGGGCGTCCGTGTGCCGTCCGGGCGCGGGCTCCCAGGCACCCGGGCCCTCGCCGAACCGGTCATGGGCGCGCTTCTTGAGCGGCTCCCACCAGGCCCGGTTCTCCGCGTACCAGCGGATCGTCTCCTCCAGCCCGTTCTCGAACGACACCCGCGGGGCGTAGCCGAGGGCGCGCAGCTTGGCGTCGTTCAGCGAGTAGCGGCGGTCGTGGCCCTTGCGGTCGGGCACCCGCCGCACCATGTCCCAGTCCGCGCCCAGCGCGTCCAGGATCCGCCGCGTCAGCTCCAGGTTGGTCAGCTCCGCCGTCCCGGCGATGTGGTAGATCCCGCCCGGCGCGCCGACCTCGGCGACCAGGTGGACGCCGCGGCAGTGGTCGGCCACGTGCACCCAGTCGCGGACGTTGCCGCCGTCCCCGTACAGCGGGACCGGGCGGCCGTCCATCAGGTTGGTGACGAACAGCGGGATGACCTTCTCCGGGTACTGGTACGGGCCGTAGTTGTTGCCGCAACGGGTGATGCTGACCGGCAGCCCGTGCGTCCGCGCGTACGCGCGGGCGATCATGTCGCCGCCCGCCTTGGACGCCGAGTACGGCGAGTTCGGCGCGGCCGGCGCCGACTCGTCCCACGAGCCGCTGTCGATGCTGCCGTACACCTCGTCCGTGGACACCTGGACGATCCGGGGGGTGCCGGCCGCCAGGCAGGCGCGCAGCAGCGCCTGCACGCCCTGCACGTTGGTGCGCACGAACTCGCCGGCGCTGGCGATCGACCGGTCCACATGCGACTCGGCCGCGAAGTTGATCACCACGTCGTGGCCGGGCACGACCTGCGCGAGCAGCTCGTCGTCGCAGATGTCGCCGTGCACGAACGTGAACCCGCCCTCGACCGGCTCCAGGTTGGCCAGGTTGCCCGCGTAGGTCAGCCGGTCCAGCACGGTCACCTCCGCCCCCGCCCACGCGGGGTAGCCGCCCGAGACCAGCTCGCGCACGAAGTGCGAGCCGATGAAACCGGCGCCGCCGGTGACCAGGACCCTCATCTGCCGACCGTCCTCATCTATCCGCTGATCTGCACGGCGCTGTGGTCGCCCAGGACCAGGCGGTGCGCCTTCGGGACACGGGGCGCCGGGGTCACCGCGGCCTCCCGGCCGATCAGCGACACCTCGATCCGGCCGACCCCGTCGATGGACGCGCCGCGCAGCACGATGGAGTACTCGATCTCGCTGTCCAGCACCGTGCAGTCCCGGTCGATCGAGGTGAACGGGCCGATGTAGGAGTCGCGCACCACCGATCCGGCGCCCACGATCGCGGGGCCGACCACCCGGGACCCGGTGACCTCCGCGCCCTCCTCCACCACGACCCGGCCGATCAGCTCGCTGGCCTCGTCCACCCGTCCCCGCACCGACGGCTCCAGGCCCTCCAGGACGAGCCGGTTGACCTCCAGCATGTCGGTGACGTTGCCGGTGTCCTTCCAGTAGCCGGAGATCACCGTGGACTCCACCCGGGCGCCGCCGTCGATCAGCGCCTGGATCGCGTCGGTGATCTCCAGCTCGTTCCGCCAGGACGGCGTGAGCCCCGCCACCGCCGCGTGCACGGCCGGGCCGAACATGTACACGCCGACCAGCGCCAGGTCGCTCTTGGGCCGCTCCGGCTTCTCCTCCAGGCCGATCACCCGTCCCGAGGCGTCCACCTCGGCCACGCCGAACGCGCGCGGGTCCTTCACCCGGGTCAGCATGATCTGCGCGTCCGGGCGCTCCCGCCGGAACCGCTCCACCAGCCCGGTGATGCCGCCGACGATGAAGTTGTCGCCCAGGTACATGACGAAGTCGTCCTCGCCCAGGAACTCGCGGGCCACCAGCACCGCGTGCGCCAGCCCGAGCGGCGCCTCCTGCGGCAGGTAGGTCACCGTCAGCCCGAACGAGGACCCGTCGCCGACGGCCGCCCGGATCTCCGCGGCGGTGTCGCCGACCACGATCCCGACCTCGCGGATGCCGGCGTCGGCGATCGCCTCCAGGCCGTAGAAGAGCACCGGCTTGTTGGCCACCGGCACCAGCTGCTTGGCCGAGGTGTGCGTGATCGGCCGCAGCCGCGACCCGGAGCCGCCGGCCAGGACCAGGGCCTTCACGGCGCCGCCTGGGAACTGCTGGGAACGGACGGTCTCAACGAGGCTCCAGTGATGCCGGAAAAGTCTGGTTACCCGCCGAGATTACCGGTAGTCCGCCGCGCCGGGTGTCCCGATGGCCGGGCCAGGACCAGCCCCTCCCGGGGGTATCGCCTACGCCTGCCGGACGCCGCCTATCGGGCGCCGACGATCATGCCGGCCGCGACCGTGTTGTTGGTGGACTCGTCGATCAGGATGAAGCCGCCGGTCATCCGGTTCCGGGCGTAGTCGTCGACGAACAGCGGCTGGGTGACCCGCAGCGAGATCCGGCCGATCTCGTTCAGCCCCAGGGCCGGGGCGTTCTCGTCCCGGTGCAGGGTGTTGACGTCCAGCCGGTAGTTGAGCTCCTTCACCATCGCCCTGGCGGTCCGGGTGGTGTGCTTGATCACGACCTTCATCCGCGGCGTGAGCTGCCGGTCCGGGGTCATCCAGCACACCATCGCGTCCAGGTCCTGCGCGACCTCGGGACGGTTGTTCGGCCGGGCGATCATGTCGCCGCGGGAGATGTCGATGTCGTCGGCCAGCCGCAGCGTGACCGACATCGGCGGGAACGCCTCCTCCACCGGGCCGTTCGGGCCGTCGATGTGCGTGATCGTCGTGGTCAGCCCGGACGGCAGGTGCACCACCTCGTCGCCGGGCTTGAGCACGCCGCCGGCGACCTGCCCCGCGTAGCCGCGGTAGTCGTGCAGCTCGGGGTCGGTGGACGCGTGCGGGCGGATCACGTACTGCACCGGGAACCGCACGTCGATCAGGTTGCGGTCGGAGGCGATGTGCACGTGCTCCAGGTGGTGCAGCAGCGAGGTGCCCTTGTACCAGGGCATGTTCGGCGACCGGTCCACCACGTTGTCGCCGTGCAGCGCCGAGATCGGGATGAAGGTGAGGTCGGCCACCTCCAGCTTGGTGGCGAACGCGGTGAACTCGTCCACGATCCGCTCGAAGGTCCCCCGGTCGTAGCCGACCAGGTCCATCTTGTTCACCGCGACCACCAGGTGCGGCACCTTCAGCAGCGTGGTCAGGAACGCGTGCCGCCTGGACTGCTCCAGGATGCCCTTGCGCGCGTCCACCAGGACGATCGCCAGGTCAGCGGTGGACGCCCCGGTGACCATGTTCCGCGTGTACTGAATGTGCCCGGGGGTGTCGGCGATGATGAACTTGCGCCGCGGCGTGGCGAAGTACCGGTACGCCACGTCGATCGTGATGCCCTGCTCCCGTTCGGCCCGCAGGCCGTCGGTGAGCAGCGCCAGGTTGGTGTACTCCTCGCCGCGGTCGACGCTGGTGCGCTCCACCGACTCCAGCTGGTCCTCGAAGATCGACTTGGAGTCGAACAGCAGCCGCCCGATCAGCGTGGACTTGCCGTCGTCCACCGACCCGGCGGTGGCGAACCGCAGGATGTCCATCTGATGGCCCGTGGCCGGTCCAGCGGTCTGCGCGGTCTCCTGCGCGGGCATCAGAAGTACCCCTCCTTCTTGCGGTCCTCCATGGCCGCCTCGCTCGACCGGTCGTCGGCCCGCGTCTGGCCGCGCTCGGTGACGCGCGTGGCGGCGATCTCCTCGATCACCTGTTCCAGCGTGGCGGCGCTGGACTTCACCGCGCCCGTGCAGGACGCGTCGCCGACGGTGCGGTAGCGGACGGTCGCCTCGAACGCCGGCTCGTCGTCGCCGCGGTTGGCGAACGTGGTCTCGGCGTCCAGCAGCATCCCGTCCCGCTCGAACACCAGCCGGGTGTGGGCGAAGTAGATCGGCGGCAGCTCCAGCCCCTCCCGCCGGATGTAGTCCCAGATGTCCAGTTCCGTCCAGTTGGACAGCGGGAACACCCGCACGTGCTCGCCCTGCCGGATCCTGGTGTTGTAAAGGTTCCACAACTCGGGACGCTGGTTCTTGGGGTCCCATTGGCCGAACTCGTCCCGGAACGAGACCACCCGCTCCTTCGCGCGGGCCTTCTCCTCGTCCCTGCGGGCGCCGCCGAAGGCCGCGTCGAACCGGTGCTCCTCGATCGCGTCGAGCAGCGTGGTGGTCTGCAACCGGTTGCGGGACGCCCGCCGCCCGGTCTCCTCCACCACCCGGCCCCGGTCGATGGACTCCTGCACGGACGCCACCACCAGCCGCACGCCCATCCGGGCGACCGTCCCGTCCCGGAACTCGATCACCTCGGGGAAGTTGTGGCCGGTGTCGACGTGCATCACCGGGAACGGGATCGGCGCGGGCGCGAACGCCTTGCGGGCCAGGTGCAGCATCACGATGCTGTCCTTGCCGCCGGAGAACAGCAGGACCGGCCGCTCGAACTCGGCGGCGACCTCCCTGATGATGTGGACCGATTCGGCCTCGAGGACGTCTAGCTGGGACAGCAGGTAATCGCAACGCTGCATGGTCTGGTGTCTCTCCACGCTCGTCTGGCAGTGCACCTGGTCGGTTCGGCGGACGATCCGGATGAGATGTACCCGGACGCCGCCCCGTCAGCCCGGCGGGCCTCCCGTGACCTCCCGGATGACGGTCAGCAGCGTCGATGCCGACCCGGGATGGCACACCAGGATATCCGGGAGCCGCGGGTCCTCACGGTTGTAGGTCAGGGCCGAGCCGTCGATCCGGGACGCGTGGGCGCCCGCGGCCAGCGCCACCGCGACCGGAGCGGCCGAATCCCATTCGTACTGGCCGCCCGCGTGGACGTAGGCGTCCACCTCGCCCAGCAGCACGGCGGCGATCTTCGCCCCGGCCGAGCCGATGGGCACCGGCTCGACCGCGACACCGCCGTCCGCCAGCCGTTCGGCCAGGCGGCCCACGAACTCGGGCGGACGGGAGCGGCTCACCGCGATCCGCAGCGCCCCGGGCGCCGGAGGCGCCATCCGCAGGGGCTCCTCGGAGCCGTCCTTGAGGGAGGCGCTCACGGCGCCCTGAGGGGTGGTCCTGAGCGTCACCCCCTGCGCCGGGAGCGCCACGGCACCCGCGCCGAGCGCGCCGCGCGCCCCGTCCCACAGGGCGACATGGACGGCCCAGTCGCCGCGGCCCTCCTCGGCGAACTCGCGGGTCCCGTCCAGCGGGTCCACGATCCACACCCGGGACGCGGCGAGCCTCAGCGCCTCGTCGGTGTTGGCCGTGGGCGGGCCCTCCATCGCGACCGCGGTGACGCTCTTGCCCGCCACCGACGCCCGGCCCTCCTCCGACAGCACGGCGTCACCGGGACGGCGCCCGGCCAGCTCCCCCATCAGGTACTCGTGCGCCCGCAGGTCACCGGTGTCCTTCAGGGCACGCGCGTCGGCGAAACCGACCTCGTCGCGGACCGCCAGCAGCAGCCGCCCCGCCTGACCGGCCAGTTCCCCGGCCAGCTCATGGTCGTCCGCGGTGACGGCGGTCCCCGCCGCCGGTCGCTCCGTCATCGGCCCTCACGTCCCCGGCTCATGCGTCACCAGATGCCCGGTACACATTGTCCTGCACACCGGACACCCGCCGGGACACCAGGGCCCCTGGTAGGAGCGTGGAGGCTAGTACGCCCCCGAGCCGCGGAACACCGCCGACCAGGTCTTCCAGAGGATCTGGAGATCCAGCGCCAGCGTCCAGTTGTCCACATAACGGAGATCGAGCCGGACCGATTCCTCCCAGGACAGGTCCGACCGGCCGTTCACCTGCCACAGCCCCGTCATGCCCGGCTTGACCGCCAGCCGCCGGTACACGTCCCCGCCGTACCGGGCGACCTCGTCCGGCAGCGGCGGGCGCGGCCCGACCAGGGACATCTCCCCGCGCAGCACGTTGAACAGCTGGGGCAGCTCGTCCAGCGAGTAGCGGCGCAGCCGGCGGCCCACCGCGGTGATCCGCGGATCGGACTTGATCTTGAACAGCACGCCGCCGTCATGCTCGTTGTAGGCGATCAGCTCGTCCTTGCGCAGCTCGGCGTCCCGCACCATGGTGCGGAACTTCAGCACGGTGAACTCGCGGCCGTCCCGGCCCACCCTGACCTGCCGGAACATCACCGGGCCCTCGCTGGTCACCTTGATCAGGACGGCCACCACCAGCAGCAGCGGGCTCAGCAGCACCAGCCCGGCCAGCGCGCACGCCCGGTCGAACAGGCCCTTGAGCAGCTTGCGGGCGCCCTCCAGCTCCGGATGCTCCACATGCAGCAGCGGCAGCCCCGCCACCGGCCGGATCGAGATGCGCGGGCCGGTCACGTCCATCAGCGCGGGCGCCACCACCAGCTCGACGTCGTCCCGCTCGATCTGCCACGCCAGCCTGCGCAGCGCCACCCCGTCCATCTCCGGGCACGCCAGCACCGCCACCGAGTCGGCGCCGCTGCGCTGCACCACGCCCGCCGCCTGCGAGAAGTCGCCCAGCACCGGCACGCCCTCGACCTCGTCGACCGCGTCCTCACCGGAGGCCATGGCGGGCGGCAGGCACACCCCCACGATGTCCATCCCGTGGTACCGCTTCTCCCGCAGCAGCTTGATCAGGTCGGCCACCGACGTGCGGTGCCCGACCGCCACCACGCGGCGCATGAAGTCGCCCTTCCAGCGCCGCTTGTGCAGCCACTTGCGCAGCCGGTACCGCGCCACCAGGGCCAGGAAGGTGCCCAGCGGCAACGCCATCACCACGTACCCGCGCGCCACCTCTGTCTTGGTCGCGTACGCCGCGATCGCCACGGTCGCGGTCAGCACGAACCCCGCCCGCAGCACCCGGTGGAACTCCTCCCACCCGACACCGACGAAACGCGGCTCGTACGCCCGGCACAGCACCAGGACCGACAGGAACAGCAGCGGCAGCAGAACGGTCAGCGCGACGTAGGGGACGTTCGGCTCCTTCGGGATCCCCGGGAACCGCAGCACGAACGCGATCACGCCGGCGGACAGCATGCTGGCCAGATCCAGGGAAACCGCGTACCGGCGATACCGGGACGTCCAGGTGGGCCCCGAAGGACGCCGAGCCGGTCCAGGCCCGGTCCGGGCCTGCGCCCTGCCGATCTCGTCAACGACGGCCACCGACTATCACCACCCCTGCCGCATGCGCCCCGTCACGCACGATCCGTCTCGAAGACGGCTGAACGACAGGTGAGGTTCACACGTCCCGCGCGCATATTGCGCAGCATTTTATAAAGGCGAGTCACGAACCACCTGAAGACTGAACAATCCGATGCATGACAAGGCCGGGCACACCCACGCGGACGACCACGGCCCGCACCAACGGGAACCCGGAAAGTGATCAGGACCGGAAGGATCGAACGTTCAGGAGGCGTGGAAGACGTTCTGGGCCGCCTCCAGCCCCCCGGTCAGCAGCGCCTCGACCGCGTCCGCCGCCCGCTCCACGTTCAGGTCGAGCTCCTTGCGCTCGGCCGACGAGAAATCCCTGAGGACGAACGCGGCCGCGTCCATCCGCCCCGGCGGGCGGCCCACACCGAACCGCACCCGCAGGTACTCCCGGTCCCCCAGCGCCCGGGTGACCGACCGCAACCCGTTGTGCCCGCCGTCACCACCACCGCGCTTCAACCGCACCGCGCCGTACGGGATGTCCAGCTCGTCATGGACGACCACGAGACGCTCCACCGGCACCTTGTAGAAGTCCCGCAGCGCCTTCACCGGGCCACCCGACTCGTTCATGAAACTCCGCGGCTTCGCCAGCACGACCCGCACACCCGACAGACGCCCCTCCAGCACATCGCACCGCGACCGATGCGACTTGAACCGCCCCCCGGCACGCTCCGCCAGCACGTCCAGCACCATGAACCCGGCGTTATGCCGATTCCCCGCGTACGACGGCCCCGGATTGCCCAACCCCACGACCACCCACGGCCCCGAGCGCGGCCGCGAACCGCGCTCGCCGCCTTCACGGCCCACTCCGCGATCAGCCTCCCGCAAGCCCGGACCCGCCTCCGGACCCGACCGCAACGCCCGACGCCCCATCGGCAAGGGGAAACAGGCCGGCGTCACCGCGCACCCGCCTCACCCTTCCCTCCGGCTCACAACACCGACGGCCCCGCCGGCGCGAACGCCGACGGAGCCGCCACGACACCACACCGATCGCACCAGGCGACCACGGTCACTCGGTGGGCTCGGCCTCCGCCTCGGGAGCGGCCTCCGCCTCCGCCTCGGCCTCCTCGGCGGCCGGCTCGGTCGACATGGACGCGTCGACGATCTGCGCGATCAGCAGATCCTCGTCCGCGACCAGCGTCGTCCCCGCCGGCAGCGTCAGATCCTTGGCCAGCACCTGAGAGTCGATCTCCAGGCCCTCGATGTCGAGGGTCACCGCCTCCGGAATCTGCGTGGCCTCCGCCTCGACGGCGATCTCCACCTCCGGCTGCACCAGCCGGCCACCGGCCACCACCTCACCGGTCACCTGGATCGGGATGGACACGCTGACCTTCTCACCCCGCTTGACCAGCAACAGGTCGACATGCTCAAGGAAACCCTTGATCGGGTCGCGCTGCACGTCCTTCGGCAGCGCCAGCTCCGAACCGGAACCCACGCCCTCCACGCGCAGCAGCACGTTCGGGGTCTTCAGCGCCAGCATCAGGTCATGGCCGGGCAGCGAGATGTGCTGCGGCTCGGTGCCATGACCGTACAGAACGGCGGGAACCTTGCCGGCCCGGCGGGTGCGCCGCGCGGCACCCTTACCGAACTCGGTGCGCGGCTCGGCGGCGATACGTACCTCGGACACGGCGAAAACTCCTCGTTGTTGCGATCCACGGCCGTCCAGCGCTGGACGTCCGCTACGGACAAAGCGAATCAGGCGTTGCTCGATGCGTCAGGCGCCTCGAAGATTCTTTGCGTAACCCGGGGAGCGCGAGTCCTCTGGCGGAGCCACACTGAGACGACCCGGGCCCTACGCGGACCCCGCAAGTCTAGCCGATCGTCCCCGCCCACGAAGCCAGCGGGCCAAGGGCCGAGCCGCCCCCGGCCCGCCGCGCACCGCGCCGATCAGCTGTGCCCGCCGAACAGGCTGGTCACCGAGCCGTCGCTGAACACCTCGTTGATCGCCCGCGCCACCAGCGGCGCGATCGACACCACGGTGAGCTTGTCGAACCTCTTCTCCTCCGGGATCGGCAGCGTGTTCGTCAACACCACCTCGGACACCCGCGAGTTCTTCAAACGGTCCACCGCCGGGCCCGACAGAACGCCGTGCGTCGCCGCCACCACCACCCGCGCGGCGCCATGGTCGAACAACGCGTCCGCCGCCTTCACGATCGTGCCACCGGTGTCGATCATGTCGTCGACCACCACGCACGTCCGGCCCTCCACCTCCCCGACCACGTCGAAGACCTTCACCTCGTTGGCCACGTCCGGATCACGCTTCTTGTGGATGATCGCCATCGGGACACCCCCGAGCCGATCCGACCAGCGCTCCGTCACCCGCACCCGGCCCGCGTCCGGCGCCACCACCGTCACCCGCGCCAGATCCAGCCGCGACTCGAAATGCGCCGCCAGCAGATCCAACGCGAACAGATGATCCACCGGACCGTCGAAGAACCCCATGATCTGCGCCGTGTGCAGATCCACCGTGATCAGCCGGTCGGCGCCCGCCGTCTTGAACAGATCCGCCATCAACCGCGCCGAGATCGGCTCACGACCACGGTGCTTCTTGTCCTGCCGCGCGTACCCGAAGAACGGCGCCACCACGGTGATCCGCTTGGCGGACGCCCGCTTCAACGCGTCCACCATGATCAGATGCTCCATGATCCACTGATTGATGGGAGCCGTGTGGCTCTGGATCACGAACGCGTCCGACCCGCGCACCGACTCCAGGAAGCGCACGAACGTCTCGCCGTTGGCGAAGTCGTACGCCGACGTCGGCGTCAGCTCGAGCTGGAGGTTGTCGGCGACCTCCCTGGCCAGGTCCGGGTGGGCGCGGCCGGTGAAGAGCATCAGCTTCTTCTGGCCGCTCGCCTTGATCCCACTCACCTTGGACAACTCCCCCTCAATGGAACGGTGCTTCTCGCGGGGATCCCACCCTCGTGGCACGTCCCCACTCCCACGGCCGCCCTCAGCGCGCCCCGGGAAGTCATCATCGGTCGCCGTCCCCGTCCCCGGACTCGTCCTCAAGCCCGTCCGCGGCCCGGCGGTCACCCACCGCGGCGGCCCGCTCGGCCGCCCGCCGCGCGGCCTCGGCCGCGGGCGTCCCCGCCCGCTTCCGCTCCACCCAGCCCTCGATGTTCCGCTGCCGCCCCCGCGCCACCGCCATCGCCCCGGGCGGCACATCCTGAACGATCACCGAGCCGGCCGCCGTGTACGCGCCGTCCCCGATCGTCACCGGCGCCACGATCATGTTGTCGCTGCCGACCTTCACATGGTCGCCCACCACACTGCGATGCTTGGACACCCCGTCGTAATTGACGAACACGCAGGCCGCCCCGATGTTCGACCCCGCGCCGATCTCCGCGTCCCCCACATACGTCAGATGCGGGACCTTGCTGCCCTCGCCCACATCGGCGTTCTTCGTCTCCACATACGTGCCGATCTTGGACTTGCGCGCCAGCCGGGTACCCGGCCGCAAGTACGCGTACGGGCCCACCGACGCCTCCGGACCCACCTCCGCGTCCACGCACACCGCGTTGACCACCGTCGCACCCGCCCCCACACGAGTGTTCGTCAACGTGCAACCAGGGCCGACCTCCGCACCCTCACCCAAGTGCGTACGGCCACGCAACTGCGTACCGGGATGCACCACCACGTCCGGCTCAGCCGTCACCTGCACATCCACCCACGTCGTAGCCGGATCCACGATCGTCACCCCGGCACGCATGTGACCTTCCAGAAGACGATCGTTCAACTGCCGCCGCGCCTGCGCCAACTGCACCCGGTCATTGACACCCTGCGTCTCCACCCAGTCCGGCGTCAGGAACGCGCCCGCCCGATGCCCATGCCCCCGCAGAATCCCGACCACATCGGTCAAGTACTCCTCGCCCTTGGCGTTATCGGTGGTCACCTGCTTCAGCGCGTCCGCCAGCAACGCCCCGTCGAACGCGTACATCCCCACATTGATCTCACGGACCGCGCGCTGCGCCTCCGTCGCGTCCTTGTGCTCCACGATCGCCGCGACCGCGCCGTCCTCCTCACGAAGGACCCGGCCGTAACCCGTCGCGTCCGGCATCTCCGTGGTGAGCACCGTCACCGCGTTGCCCTCGTCCTCATGCACCCGGACCAGCTCGGCCAGCGTCTCACCACGCAACAGCGGATGATCCCCATTGGTGACCACCACCGTGCCGCACAGCTCGCCCTTCTCCTCGCCCCACGCCTGCTCCAACGCCATCCGCACGGCATGCCCCGTACCGCCCTGGCGCTCCTGCACCACCGGCTCGGGACGCGGCGTCAGCTCCATCTCCTCCAGATGTGCGATCACCTGCTCACGGCGATGCCCGACCACCACCACCAGCCGCTCCGGCTCCAGCGCGCCGGCCGCGGCCAGCACGTGCCCGAGCATGCTCCGCCCGCACAGCTCGTGCAGCACCTTGGAGGTGCGGGACTTCATCCGGGTGCCCTCACCGGCGGCGAGGACGATGACGGCGGCCGGGCGGCGAGCGGGCACGTGAAAGCTCCTCGGCATCGCGGGGACGGGATCCTTTTGGCCTCGGACGCCGATCACGGGGCTCAGCCCATCGAGATCCACCTGCTCGAACAGGTTGGCAACACGCCCGACATCCGAAGGATACCGTCAGGCCGCCTCATGTCACCCCGGCGCCCACCCTCAGGACGGGGGCGCGGCCCGCTCCGGCCCGGGGGCGGGCCTCCGCCCGCCGGGATCCGAACAAGGAGCTCCGCCGCCAGGACTCGAACCTGGAACTTCGGGACCAAAACCCGATGCGTTGCCAATTACGCCACGGCGGATCAAACATCTCAAGTCGGACATGTGCCCGACAAGAACGGGAGACGGCCACCATGATAGCGACGACCGTCTCCCGTCCCCGACCTATTTGGCCGGGGGCGACGGCGGCCGCGGCCGCGCCAGGCGTCCGAGCATGCGCTCAGAGCGTTCACGGAAGAAAGCCTCGGCTCCTTCCTCCCCTAGCATGCACGCGTATGCCCATCCTTCGATGCGCTGGTACAGCTCGGCGCTCTGCAGGACGAGAACCTGCAGACACCCCCTGTAGTCCTCCGTGAGATTCTTACGCACCGTCTTGGGGTTGTGGCGCTTAAGGATGGTCTTCTGGAACTTGTCCACAGGCACGTCTGCGATGCCCGCCCAGTAGCGCTTAGCCGCCTCGACATCGGCCGTCTCGTGGATGTGAACCCGGACCCGGAGCCGCTCCTCGGACACCCCTACGGCCCGAAGGAACCGCATGAATAGGGTGATGACCGCAGGATCGCTGTTGATGAAGTTGACCTTCTCGGAGCGCCGGTAGACCTTGTCCTTGGCACCCTCGCACCAATAGATCAGGGCCCCGGCGATGATCAGTTCGCGATCGGTAAGGGCTCGGATCTGGCCCGCCGCAGTGAGCTTCCTCTGGAGACGCGCCTGCTCTCGGGCTGTGTGGTAGGGCGCCCAGCGCGACTCCCACATCGCGGCGACGCGCTCTTGGTGGTAGCCGGGGCGCTCGGGGGCGGGGACGTCGTGGAGCCAGAGGGAGCAGGTGCTGATGGAGACTCCGAGGGAGCCGGCGATCTCGCGGTAGGTCTTGCCTTCCCTGCGGAGGGAGATCGCCAGTTCCCGGAGTTCTTCGGGGAGTTTTTTGGTCATGCGCGCAAGGTACGGCGGCGCACCGACAATCCGTAGCGATGGAACCACTCCCAGTCACCATTGATCGGAACTTGATGGCTTTTGTTCAGGTGAGGGTGGTTTAGGTTGCTTCTTAGCGAGCACGCACCGTTCCAAGCCACCTGCCCGTTTTCCCGGAACGGGGAGGCGCGCAGGTGGTGCGACAAGCGGATGGGGTGGAAGGCGAGCGCGCGAGGGAGTCCGGTGCCGGCACGGGAGGGCGGTGCGCGCGCGAACCTTTGGGGCGTGCCGGACGTTGCCGGGGAGGTGAGAGGCATCACTCGGTCGCGTCCCGTGAACGCTCTGACCAGGTGTTTCTGGGGCCGACCGGTGGCGGCCGGGACGGATCCCGACGATTTTACGCTTGGGCCCTGTCCAACCTACGGGACCGTAGGTTACGTTAGCGTAGGTAAGGCAGCCAAGAAGCAGGAAGTGGTGACTCATGGCTACTGCCCCCGCTCTCGATCCACCCCGCCCACAAGGCCGTCCCGAAGTCGAGCCGGAACCGCAGGGGAGGCTCGAGCGGGTCCTCGTCGGGGTCTTCACCGGAGTTCCGTTCCTGGCGCTTTTCGCCGCCGTGCCGCTGGCCTGGGGAAACTTCCTGGGGTGGACCGACGTCATCCTGATGGCGATCTTCTACCTGGTCTCCGCGGCCGGCATCACCGTCGGCTACCACCGCTACTTCACGCACGGCTCGTTCAAGGCCAGGCGGCCGCTGAAGATCGCGATGGCGCTCGCGGGCAGCCTGGCCATCGAGGGCCCGGTGATCACGTGGGTGGCCGACCACCGGCGGCACCACAAGCACTCCGACAAGGAGGCTGACCCGCACTCGCCGTGGCGCTTCGGCAACGACTGGAAGGCGCTGACCAAGGGCCTGGCCTGGGCGCACTACGGGTGGCTGTTCAACGGCAACCGCACGTCCAAGGAGCGGTTCACCAAGGATTTGCTCAACGACAAGGACATCGTCCGGATCCACAAGGCGTTCCCCGCCATGGTGGCGGTCAGCCTGCTGCTGCCCGGTGTGCTGGGTGGCCTGATCACGATGTCGTGGGCGGGCGCGCTGACCGCGTTCTTCTGGGCGGGCCTGGTACGGGTCACGCTGGTGCACCACGTCACCTGGTCGATCAACTCGATCTGCCACACCTTCGGCGTCGAGGACTTCGAGGTCCGCGACAAGTCGCGCAACGTGTGGTGGCTGGCGATCCCGTCGCTCGGTGAGTCGTGGCACAACCTGCACCATTCCGACCCGACGTGCGCTCGGCACGGGGTGCTGCCCGGGCAGGTGGACATCAGCGCCCGGATCATCTGGATGTTCGAGAAGGCGGGCTGGGCGCACAATGTGCGGTGGCCGAATGCGGAGCGTTTGGCGGCCAAGCGCACGAAGCGCGCCGCGTGAGCGTCACAATCGAGTCTGTGACAGAACCCGCCCCCAGATCCCGCAGAAAGCGGATGACCGGTAAGGAACGCCGCGAACAACTTCTCGATATCGGCCGGACGTTGTTCGCCGAGCGCGGGCTGGACGGCACCTCGGTGGAAGAGATCGCCGCCAAGGCCGGGGTGTCCAAGCCCGTCGTGTACGAGCACTTCGGCGGCAAGGAGGGGCTGTACGCGGTGGTGGTGGACCGGGAGTTCGAGCGGTTGCTCGCCCTGGTGATCGACGCGCTGAACTCGGCGGTCCACTACCGCGGCAAGCTGGAGAAGGCGGCGCTGGCGCTGCTGGAGTACATCGAGACCAACACCGACGGTTTCCGGATCCTGGTGCGCGATTCGCACGGGGGGACGGGGACGGGGAGTTTCGCCAGTCTGCTGAGCGAGATCGCGGGTGAGGTCGAGTATGTGATGGCGCAGGAGCTGGATCGCCGTGATTACGACGACAAGTACGCGCCCATGTACGCGCAGATGCTGGTCGGCATGGTGGCGCTGACGGGCCAGTGGTGGCTGGACGCGCGGCGGCCGAAGCGGGAGGAGGTCGCGGCGCATCTGGTGAATCTGGCCTGGAACGGGTTGTCGGGGCTGGAGGCGCGTCCGTCCCTCGATCCCAAGCGCCGCCGCAAGGAGCAGGAACGGCAGGAGAAGCGGGCCGAGAAGGCCGCCGAGAAGGCGCAGAAGGCCGAGGAGAAGGCGGCGGCCAAGGCCGAGAAGGAACGGCGCAAGAGCCGTAAGTCCGAGGGCGCCGAGGCGCCGCCTGCCGTGGAGCCCGCGTCCAAGGACGGTGCCGAGGACGGTGTCGCGCCGGCGCAGGACGAGGCGGCTCCGCTGGGAGCCCCGGAGCGCGGGGAGTCGTAGGCCCTGGGTGAGCCGGTGGCCGCCTGGAGTTCGTCCCGGCGGCCACCGGCAGGGGTCACCGTGTTACCGGCTGGCCCGGCCGTCGGATTTCGAGGCCGGGAGTCCTGATGGTGATGGCCCGCCGCCGTGGCCCTGTTCGGGGCGTGGCGGGGCGCCGCCCGCCGCGCGTTCCCGCGCACCGCAGGGGAACGAGCCACTGGTCGCGCACGGTGGGCGGCGGGTTCATGGGCCGGCCCGGCCCGCGATGACGAACACGCGCCGGAAGGGGAAGGCGGTGCCGTACGGGCCGGGCGGGTATGCGTCGCGCAGCAGGGCGCCGTAGGCGTCCAGGAAGTCTTGTGCCTCGCCGGTGCCGAGGGCGGTGAGGATGGGGCGCAGGGTCGTCCCTTTGACCCATTCGAGGACGGGGTCGTCCCCTTGGAGCACCTGGATGTAGGTGGTCTCCCAGGCGTCGACCGCGCAGCCGTGGCGGGTGAGCAGGTCGAGGTATCCCTGGGGGTCGAGGACGGGCCGCTGGGGGGCCAGTGCGCCGAGCCGGTCGCGCCAGCGCGGTGCCTGGCACAGTTCGCGCAGGAGTGCGTGGCTGGGGGCGTCGTGGTTGCCGGGGACCTGGAAGGCGAGCCGTCCGCCGGGTGCGAGGTCGCCGGTCCAGCGTGGGAGCAGGTCGGTGTGGCCGGGGATCCAGTGCAGGGCGGCGTTGGAGATGATGAGGTCGACCGGCGTTCGGGGGCGCCAGCGGGTGAGGTCGCCGACGGTGAAGGCGAGCCGTCCGGGGATGGCGTGGGCGCGGGCGGCCTCGATCATCTCGGGTGAGGCGTCGAGGGCTTCGATGGAGGCGTCGGGCCAGCGGCGGGCCAGCCGGGCGGTCAGTTCGCCCGATCCGCAGCCGAGGTCGGCGATGCGGGCGGGTGCGGTGAGGTCGACGCGGGCGAGCAGTTCGTCGAACGGCCGCGCCCGGTGGTCGCCGAACGCCCCGTATTGGACGGGGTCCCACCTGGGAGCGGCTGCTTGTCTCGACATCGAGAGACAGCATGCCAAGGCGGTAATCTTGATGTCAAGAAAAGTCGTCTGGAGATCGAGACGGGCTAGGCTGTCCGCCATGCAGGACGAGGTGGACCGGCTGGTCGAGGCGTGGAACACCGAGCGCCCGGATCTGGACGTCCGGCCCTTGCAGGTCCTCAGCCGGGTGTCGCGCCTGGCGCGCCACCTCGACCGCGCGAGGCGTGCGGTGTTCGTCGCGCACGAGCTGGAGGGCTGGGAGTTCGACGTGCTCACGGCGCTGCGCCGCGCCGGGGCCCCCTACCAGCTCAGCCCCGGCGCGCTGCTGCGCGCGACGCTGGTCACCTCGGGCACCATGACCAACCGGATCGACCGGCTGGCGGCGGCCGGGCTGGTGGAGCGCCATCCCGACCCGGCGGACAAGCGCGGTGTGCTGGTCCGGCTCACCGAGGCGGGGATGACCCGGGTGGACGCCGCGTTCGCCGACCTGCTGGCCCGCGAGCACCTGATCCTGGACGGGCTGACCGCGGCCGAGCGGGAGACGCTGTCCGGGCTGCTGCGCAAGCTGCTGATCCCGTTCGACACGCCCGAGCGCCCGTAGGTCACGGGCGCGGCGTTCAGGAGACGTCCTCGGCGAGCATCAGCCACTCCTCCTCGACCCGGGCGGCCTCGGCCTGGATCGCTTTCAGCCTGCCGTCGAGTTCCTGGAGACGCTCGTAGTCGGTGGCGGCGGCGGCGAGCTGCTCGTGCAGCTCGGCCTCCTGCTGGGCGAGCCGGTCGAGGCGGCGTTCCAGCCGGTCCAGCTCCTTGCGCGCCCGCCACTCCTGACCGCCGCCCTTCGCCGCGCCGCCCTTCGCCCCGCCGTCCGCGGGCTTGGGCGCGGTGACGGCCGTCGCGGTCGTCCCGGACGCGGTGGCACGGGCCGGGACGGTGCCCTCCGCGCGGCGCCGCAGGTACTCATCCACTCCGCCGGGCAGCGGCGAGACCCGGCCGTCGCCGAGCAGCGCCACGACCCGGTCGGTGACCCGCTCCAGGAAGTACCGGTCGTGGCTGACGACGACCAGCGTGCCGGGCCAGCCGTCCAGCAGGTCCTCGACCTCGGTGAGGGTCTCGATGTCGAGGTCGTTGGTGGGCTCGTCCAGCAGCAGCACGTTCGGCTCGCCCATCAGCAGCCGCAGCAACTGGAGGCGGCGGCGTTCGCCGCCGGACAGGTCGCCGACCGGGGTCCACTGCCGGTCGCCCCGGAACCCCAGGCGTTCCAGGAGCTGGCCTGCCGTCCACTCCCGCTTGCCGACCGTGATGCGGCGCCTGATCTCCTCGACCGACTCCAGCACCCGCCGGGACGGGTCCAGCTCCTCCAGGTTCTGCGACAGGTGCGCGAGCTGGACGGTGCGCCCGCGCACGAGCCGTCCCGAGCCGGGGGCGACCGAGCCGTCCAGCAACCGCAGCAGCGTGCTCTTGCCGCTGCCGTTGACCCCGACCACCCCGATCCGGTCACCGGGGCCGAGCCGCCAGGTGAGGTGCTCGAACAGGGTCCGGGACGGAGCACCGACCCGGACGGTCACGTCCTCCGCCTCCAGGACGGTCTTGCCGAGCCGGGCCGTGGCGAACCGGGTCAGCTCCACCGCGTCGCGCGGCGGCGGCTCGTCGGCGATCAGCGCCTGCGCGGCGTCCACCCGGAACTTGGGCTTGGACGTGCGGGCCCGCGGGCCGCGGCGCAGCCAGGCCAGCTCCTTGCGGAGCAGGTTCCGCCGCTTGGCCTCCGTGGCGGCGGCGATCCGTGCCCGTTCGGCCTTGGCCAGGACGTACGCCGAGTAGCCGCCCTCGTAGCGTTCGACCCGGCCGTCCACGACCTCCCAGGTGCGGTCGGTGACCTCGTCCAGGAACCACCGGTCGTGGGTGACCACCAGCAGCGCCACGCGGCGGCCGCGCAGGTGGCGGGCCAGCCAGTCGATGGCCTCCAGGTCGAGGTGGTTGGTGGGCTCGTCCAGGATGATCAGGTCGAGGTCGGGGACCAGCAGCCGGGCCAGCGCGATCCGGCGCAGCTCGCCGCCGGACATGCCGTCCAGCGTGGCGTCCAGGTCGAGGTCGCCGATCAGCCCGGACAGGATGTCGCGGGCGCGGGTGTCGCCCGCCCACTCGTGCTCGGGACGGTCGCCGAGGACGACGCCGCGCACGGTGGCGCCCGGCGGGAAGGCGTCCCGCTGGGTCAGGTACCCGGCCCGCAGCCCGCGCGCGTGGGTGACGCGGCCCTCGTCGGGCTCGGCGGCCTTGGCGAGGATCTCCACCAGGGTGGTCTTGCCTCCGCCGTTGCGCCCGACGACGCCCACGCGGTCGCCCTCGTCGATGCCGAGGGAGACCGCGTCCAGCAGCGGCTCGGGCCCGTAGCTCTTGGTGACGTTCTCAACGTTGATCAGATTCACGGCGCTGTCCAGGCTAATGCCCCGCCGGGGCGGTACCGGACGCGCGGCGCGCGGTCAGAAGCCGCCGCCTCCACCGCTGTCGCCTCCACCGCTGTCGCTTCCGCTCCAGCCGCCGTGCCAGGACCCTTCGGAGGAGCCCGGGTCGGGGGTGGCGGGCGCGGCACCCGGCTCGTCGTAGTAGGTCCCCGCGCCGTATCCGGCCCCGTACGAGGCGCCCGATCCGCCCGCGTTCACGGCGACGACGACCAGCGCCACCAGCACGCCCACGATGGCGACCACGATCACCAGTACCGCCAGAAGAGCGATGGAACCCATCTGGCCTCCCTTCCGCAAGGGGGTTTCGGTATGGGACGCCCGCGGGGACGCCATGGTTCGGCCGAGATGATCAGATGATCGTCGCCCCGGAGACGGGCCCGTGCGCGCGGACCAGCGCGGCCGCCACGCCCGCGGCGTCCAGGCCGGCCTCCAGGTCCGCCGCGTGCTCGTCGGACTCGGCGAGGAACGCGCAGGTCGGGCCGGACCCCGACACCAGCGCGCCGAGCGCGCCGAGGTCCCGCCCGGCGGCCAGGGTGCGGCGCAGCGCGGGCTTCAGCAGCAGCGCCGCGGGTTGCAGGTCGTTGGTCAGCGCGCCGCCGAGGCCCTTGGCGTCCCCGGTCGCCAGCGCGGTCATCAGCTCCTCCGACACCTTCGGCGACCGCGGCCGCTCCCCTCGCGCGGCGCGGAGCCGGTCGCACTCGTCGTACACGGCGGGCGTGGACAGGCCGCCCTCGGCGAGGGCGAACACCCAGTGGAAGGTGCCGCGGGTGAGCGCCGGGGTCAGCCGCTCCCCCCGTCCCAGGCCCACCGCCGTCCCGCCGACCAGCGCGAACGGCACGTCGCTTCCGAGCTCGGCGGCCAGCTCCAGCAGCTCGGCACGGCCGAGCAGCGGGTCCTCCCGGTCGTCCCACAGCCGCGCGCAGGCCACCAGCGCGGCGGCGGCGTCGGCGCTGCCGCCCGCCATCCCGCCCGCGACGGGGATCGCCTTGCGGATCCTCAGCGCGGCCTGCGGCTCCACCCCCAGCCGCGCCGCCACCAGCAGCGCCGCCCGCGCCGCGAGGTTGCCGCGGCCGGTCGGCACGCCGGCGACGTCCACCCGGGAACGCGGCGCGGCCTCCACCGAGATGTGGAGCCGCTCGGACGGGACGGCGGTCACCTCGTCGGTGAGCGAGACGGCGTGGAAGACGTTGACGAGGTCGTGATACCCGTCGTCGCGGAGCGGCCCGACGCTGAGCTGAAGATTGACCTTGGCGGGCACCCGTACGGTCACAGAGGTCACGTCACGGAAGCGTAGAGGACCCCGGCCCCGTCCCAAGGCATCGCCCCGGTCAGCCACTCGTGACCGGCAGGTTGCGCGGGTTGAAGTACGGCGTGGTGGCCAGCTCGCGCAGCGCGGACACCGCCTGCTTGTCGCCGGTCACCGCGTACCGGCGGCGGCGGTCGCCCGGGGTCCGCGCCCGCTCGTCGGAGTTGAAGTACACCACCGCCTTGACCTGCGGGTTCTGCAAAGTCTCCGCGGCCCTGCGCAGCCATTCGGCGCGGCGGACGCCGTAGGACACCGGGACGCCGAACTCCGCCACCATGATCGGCTTGGGGCGGTCCCCGGCCCAGTCGAGGAACGGCTCCAGGGTCTCCGACAGGTCCTGGTAGTCGTGGTCGCCGCCGGGCTGCGCGTCCGCGCAGATCCAGTCGACCTGGTCGTCACCCGGGTAGAAGGACTGCGCGTTGCGGCTGCCGAACCCGCTCGCGGTGGGGCACCACACCCACGCGACGTTGTCGACCCGTTCCTGGGCGAAGATCGTCCGAAGGTGCTTCCACGCCTCGACGAAGTTCCTCGCGCCGTGCGTCCTGGCCTGGGCGCCCTCGGTGTCCATGTCCTGCTGCCAGCGCAGGAAGACCGGCTTGCGGGTGTTCCTGACGGCCCTCGCGCGCTTGCGGATCAGGGCGTCGTGCCGTCCCGCGACGATCTCACGGGTGTCGGCGCCGCCCCAGGTCAGCAGCAGGTAGCGGGAGCCGGCGCCCAGCACCTGGGTGTCCTCCCTGGTCGGGAAGTCGCTCTTCCAGCCCCGGTAGTGGTGGACGATGTCCAGCGGCCGGCCGAGATGCCGCTCGAAGTCGCCCATCGGGCCGGGCAGGGGCCGCGCGGACGGCGCGCCCGGCGGCGCGTCCCCGGGCTCCGGGGCCTCGCTGGACGGGGAGCGCGACGCGTCGGCGGAACGGGGGACCCAGGCGCCGAAGTACGCGCCCTCCTTGGGCGGCACCGGGGCCACGCCGGCACGGGCGGTGGTGGTGATCTTCGGGGTGGCGTTCGTCCCGTCACTGCACCCGGTCGCCAGCGCCAGCGCCAGCGCCGCCACCACCACCGCGGGTCTGTCCGCTCTCGTCCGCGAACGCACCGTCGCCCGCCCCTTCAGCATGGTCCTCCGCCTCGCTCCGGTCCAGCACGCCCCCTGGACCATACTGGGCGATCCTGGCGAAGGCGGCCACGTCGAGCGCTTCGCCCCGTTCCCGGGGATCCACACCGGCGGCGCGCAGCGCCCGTTCGGCCGCCGCGGCGGACCCGGCCCAGCCCGCCAGCGCGGCGCGCAGGGTCTTGCGGCGCTGCGCGAACGCCGCGTCCACCACCGCGAACACCTCCTCCCGCGAGACCCGGCACGGCGGCGGATCGCCGCGGGTGAAGGACACCAGGCCCGAGTCCACGTTCGGCACGGGCCAGAAGACCGCCCGGCTCACCGGACCGGCCCGGCGCGCCCGCCCGTACCAGGCGAGCTTGACCGACGGCGCCCCGTAGATCCTGCTGCCGGAGCTCGCGGTCATCCGGTCGGCGACCTCGGCCTGCACCATCACCAGCGCGCGCCGCAGCGACGGCAGCGCGGCCAGCAGGTGCAGGACGACCGGGACGGCGACGTTGTAAGGGAGGTTCGCGACCAGCGCGGTCGGCTCCGGCCCCGGCACGGACTCGACGCGCAGCGCGTCGGCGTTGACGACCTCCAGCCGTTCCGCCAGGCCGGGGGCGCGCTCCGCGACCGTCGCGGGCAGCGCCCCGGCCAGGACGGGGTCGATCTCCACGGCGACGACCCTGCGCACCTCGGGCAGCAGCGCCAGCGTCAGCGAGCCCAGCCCGGGGCCGACCTCGAGGACCACGTCGCCGGGCGCCAGGTCGGCGGCCCGCACGATGCGGCGGACGGTGTTGGCGTCGATGACGAAGTTCTGGCCCAGGGTCTTGGTCGGGCGCACGCCCAGCCGCGCCGCCAGGTCCCGCACCTCGGCGGGTCCGAGCAACCGCGCGGTCACCAGGCTCCGAAGACCCGCTCGCCGTTGGAGGCGATGGCGGTGCACAGCTCGGCGACGTCGACGCCCTTCACCTCGGCCATGAAACGGACCGTGTGCGGGATCAGGTAGGAGGCGTTCGGCTTGCCCCGGTGCGGCACCGGGGTGAGGAACGGCGCGTCCGTCTCCACCAGGATCAGATCGAGCGGCGCCGCCCGCAGCGCCTCCCGCAGCGGCTCGGCGTTCTTGAACGTGACGTTGCCGGCGAAGCTCATGACATAGCCGCGGTCGGCGCACACCTTGGCCATGGCGGCGTCCCCCGAGAAGCAGTGGAACACCACCCGCTCCGGGGCGCCCTCCTCCTGGAGGATCCGCAGGACGTCGTCATGGGCGTCGCGGTCGTGGATGACCAGGGCCTTGCCGGTGCGCTTGGCGATCGCGACGTGCGCGCGGAACGAACGGTGCTGGTCGTCCTTGGACGCCCGGTCGCGGTAGTAGTCGAGCCCGGTCTCACCGATCGCGACGACCTTGTCGTGCGCGGCCATCGCCTCGATGTCGGCCAGGACGGCGTCGGTGATCCCCGAGGTCTCGTTGGGGTGGATCGCCACGCCCGCGAACACCCGCTCGTGCTCGCGGGCGGCGTCCACGGCGAACCGCGAGGACGGCAGGTCGCAGCCGATCGTGACGATGCGCCCGATCCCGGCGGCGCGGGCGGACGCCAGCGCCTCCTCGATCGGCGTGCCGGCCGCGTCCAGGTGGCAGTGGCTGTCGAACACCTCCACCGGGAGCGGTTCGGGAAGCGGCGGGAGGGGCCGCGGGGCCTCCCCGGCCCGACCTGTCACCGGCCCTCCCCCGAGCCGCCGGCGTCCCCGGTCTCGGTCTCCCCCGCCTCCTCGCGGAGGCGGGCCAGTTCCTCGTCGACGACCGAGGGGTCCAGCTTCTTGAACAGCGGCACCGGCTTGGCCAGCGGCACACCCGGCTTGATCGGGCGTGACTCCCACACCGCCTCGGTGGCGTAGTCGCCGGTCAGCACCGGGTAGTCCGGGCCGCCCTCCTGGGAGACCACCTCCAGCCGCGGCATGCCGCTCCAGACGCCCTCGCCGCCCAGCATCTCGTACACCTTCTGCGAGGAGTTCGGCAGGAACGGGGTGAGCAGCGACTTGGCGTCGTCCACCACCTGCAGCGCCACGTGCAGGATGGACTTGACCCGCTCCGGGTCGTCCTTGAGCTTCCACGGCGCCTGGTCGGACAGGTACCGGTTGGCGTCGCGGACCACGTCCAGCGCCTCGGTGATCGCGTTCTTGAACCGGGACCGCCGCAGCTCGGCGCCCACCGTCCCGAACGCGTCGCGGCTGCGCTCCAGCAGCGCCCGGTCGGCATCGGTCAGCTCGCCCGCCTCCGGGATCGCCCCGACGTTCCGCGCCGCCAGGTTGATCGACCGGTTGACCAGGTTGCCCCAGGCCGCGACCAGCTCGTCGTTGTTGCGCCGGACGAACTCGGCCCAGGTGAAGTCGGTGTCCTGGTTCTCCGGGCCGGCCACCGCCACGTAGTAGCGCAGCGCGTCGACGTCGTAGCGCTCCAGGAAGTCCTTGACGTAGATGACCACCTGCCGGGACGAGGAGAACTTGCGGCCCTCCATCGTCAGGAACTCCGACGACACCACCTCGGTCGGGAGGTTCAGCTCGCCCAGCGAGCCCGGCGTGCCGCCCTTGTCGCCCTTGCCGCTGTAGCCGAGCAGCATCGCCGGCCAGATCTCGGCGTGGAAGACGATGTTGTCCTTGCCCATGAAGTAGTAGGACAGGGCGTCGGGGTCCTGCCACCAGGCGCGCCACGCCTCCGGGTCGCCCTTCCTGCGGGCCCATTCGACGGACGCGGAGAAGTACCCGACCACCGCGTCGAACCACACGTACAGCTTCTTGGCCGGGTTGTCGCGCCAGCCCTCCAGCGGGATGGGGACGCCCCAGTCGAGGTCGCGGCTGATCGCCCGCGGCTGGAGGTCGTCCAGCAGGTTCAGCGCGAACTTCAGGACGTTCGGCCGCCACTGCCCCTCGCCGTTCCCCGCCCCTCCCTGCTTGGAGCGCAGGTAGCGGCCCAGGGACTCGGTGAACGCGGGCAGGTCGAGCATGAAGTGCTCGGTCTCGACGAACTGGGGCTTCTCCCCGTTGATCCGGCTGACCGGGTTGATCAGGTCGATCGGGTCGAGCTGGTTGCCGCAGTTGTCGCACTGGTCGCCGCGCGCGCCGTCGTACCCGCAGATGGGGCAGGTGCCCTCGATGTAGCGGTCGGGCAGGGTGCGGCCGGTGGACGGCGAGATCGCGCCCATCGTGGTCTTGGGGAAGATATAGCCGTTGTCGTACAGGCCCTTGAAGATCTCCTGGACGACCGCGTAGTGGTTCGCCGTGGTGGTGCGGGTGAACAGGTCGTAGGACATGCCCAGCCCGAGCAGGTCCTCGGCGATCACCCGGTTGTAGCGGTCGGCCAGCTCCCGGGCCGTCACGCCCTCCTTGTCGGCCTGCACCTGGATGGGCGTGCCGTGCTCGTCGGTGCCGCTGACCATCAGGACCTGGTTGCCCGCCATCCGCTGGTAGCGGCTGAACATGTCGGCGGGCAGCGCGAAGCCGGAGACGTGCCCGATATGGCGGGGCCCGTTGGCGTACGGCCAGGCGGGCGCGGTGAGGATGTGTCGGCTCGACGAGGACATGTCTCCAGACTAGAGGGCCCGGGGGCCCGCTCGGACGATATCCCCGCCCGGCAGGGCGGGCCTGCCGATACCCTGCGGACCGGACATCCCCCGGCCCCGCGAGCGAAGGTTGACCACGCCATGCCCCAGACCACGGTCCGCGAGCCGGCCGGCGAGAACGAGGCCGCGGCCGGCGCCCCGGAACGCGCCCGGACCCGCGGCGGGGGCGGGCGCCGGGGCCGCGTCTGGTGGCTGTCGGGGCTGGTGGCCGCGTGCGCCGTCCTGGCCCAATGGGTGATCGACACGCCGCCGCTGTACTTCGACCCGTACTACGTGTGGCTGGCCGCCCGCGGCTGGCCGGACATCCCCCTCGACCAGTGGCCCTACAGCACCGTCCCGCACCAGGTCACCAGGCTCGGGCTCGTCCTGCCCGCGCGGGCGGCGCAGGAGCTGCTCGGTGACGGCCAGATCGCGTACTTCACGGTCGCGGCGGCCGGCGGCTGCCTGTTCTTCGTGGGCTGCTACCTGGCCGTGCGGTCGCTGTTCGGCGACCTGGCCGGGGTCGCCGCCACGCTGCCGCTGATCGTCCACCCGTTCTTCACGCTGACCAACCCGTACGGGGTGGAGATCACCTGGTCGCACGGGGTGATGCTGCCGGACATGCCCGGCGCGGGGCTGTTCGCGCTCGGCATGGCCGCGCTGGTGGCCGCGAGCCGCCGGACGGGACGCGCCCAGACCCGGGCGCTGCTGGCCGCGGGCGCCCTGTTCGGCGCGTCCTTCCTGGTCAGGGAGTTCCTGGCGTTCCTGTTCCTGGCCATCCCCCTGTACCTGGCGCTGCTGCGGATCGGGTGGCGGCGCAACGTCACGGTCGCGCTGCCGATGATCGCGGTCCTGGCCGCCAGCCTCGTCCACAACGCGCTGGTCTGGGGCGACCCGCTGGCCGGGCTGATGTCGGCGGCGTCGCACGGCGGCGAGTCCCGCGACCATGTGACCCGGGCGCTGGCGCTCGCGTCGTTCGTCCGGGCGATGGACGACGGGAACGCCTTCGGTGTGATCTTCGTGGTGGCGCTCGTCCTGACCGTGGTGGGCTGGGCGGTGACCAGGGACCGGCGGCTGGCGCTGGCGCTGGTGTGGTTCCTGGCGCTGGCCGTCCCGCTGACGCTGTTCGCCGGGGTGATCGACCCGCACGACATCTCGCTGCGGGCCTGGCTGCTGCGGTACTGGTTCGCGGTGTTCCCCGCGCTGCTGGCGGGCGGCACCGGGTCGCTGATCCTGCTGGCCCGGCGGCTTCCCCAGGAGGCGGTGGCGCGCTTCCGGCTCCGCACGGTGGTCGCGCCCACCCTGGCCGTCGTCCTGGGCACGGCCTATGTCGCCGCGGCCGTGCGCACCGTCCCGTACCTGCCGCGCGACACGGCGTGGAACGAACTGCGCGTCCACCTGAAAGAGCACGACCGCGACCTGCCGGTGCTGTGGGCCGACCGGCGCCTCGCGCAGACCCTCACCTTCTACACCCGTACCCCCTGGGGCGAACCGCTGTGGCACGGGCGGATCCGCGACTTCGACCACTCGTCCTGGAAGCTGCCCGAGGCGTCCTACGGGCAGCCGATGCTGTTCACCCGGTGGCGCGGGCAGGAGTCGCAGATCCTCGGCGGCTACCGTCCCACCGCCAAGGACGGGTGGCGGCTGATGTGGCGGTCATCCGACGGGCTCCTGGAGATCTGGGGCCCCGCCCGGCACTAGGGGCGGCGCCACGCCACCCAGTCGCCCTCCGGCGTGCGGCGGCTCGCCACGATGCGCCAACCCGGGGGCGCGTTACGCCACGTCATGTGCGCCGGGACGTTCTTCGGCCAGGACAGCACCACCAGGTCCGCCTGAGGCGGAGGCACCCAGCGGGCGTCGAACATGGTGCCCTTGCTGTTCCACGCCCAGTAGAACTGCGAGAGCCGCAGCATCCATGGGATGTTCCAGTCGAGGGCGATGGAGCGCTGCGCGTCCAGGTCCGTGCTGTCGCGCAGGTCGCTGTAGGCGGCCAGGTTCCGTGACAGCGGACGGGAGATCTCGATCGTGGCCGTCGTCACCGCCGCCACGTTCACCAGCACCAGCAGGCCCACGACGACCGCGCGCCCGTGCCGGGGCAGCCGCGCCGCGACCACCGCCAGGCCCAGCAGGACCAGCCCGGCCAGCGTGGCGCGCCAGAGATGGAACGACGTCCAGTTCCAGGTCAGGAACGAGGTCTCGGGGAAGTCGAACAGGGTGTAGGTGTAGCGGCTCAGCACGTCGCCCGCGTACCACTGCACCACGCTGGCCGCCATGACGGCCACCGCGACCGTCGCCGCCGTGGCCCACAGGACGGTACGCAGCGTCGCGCGCAACAGCACCGCCGCGCCGACCGCGAACAGCACCGGCGTGACGCACGCCAGGTAACGGCCGTACACGTAGTTGCCGACCCGCCACTCCACCGGCAACGCGGCCGAGGTCGCGAACGCGATGCCCGCGATGGCCGCCAGCATCGCCAGCGCGAGCACGCGCAACCGCGGCGGCGTGCCGCGCCGCACCGCGATCACCGCGATGGTGACGAGCCCGACGCCCGCCACTCCGCCGGTCGCCACGATCTGGTACCAGATCTGGCCCGTGCCCAGCGACAGCGTCCAGCCGTACCCGTCCCAGTGGGTCAGCCGCCACTCCAGGTTCGCGGCCAGGTTGTTGTCGCCGCCCGGGTACAGCCGCGGCAGCAGGCCCTCGTTCAGCTTCATGCCCGCGTACGCGACCGCGCCCATCGCCGCGGCGGCGATCCCCGTCGGCGTCCAGCCCCGCCACCGGCACAGGACGGCGACGGCCAGCACGCACGCCTGCACCACCATCAGGATGATCCCGCGCGAATGCGAGGCGTACACGTACGCGACCACCATGCCCGCGGAGGCCCCGTACACGGCCACCCGCACCGGGGAGGCGCCCTTGGGCGCGGTCAGCCAGGAGTGCGTCAGCAGCAGCCAGCCGAACACCGCGACCGGCAGCACCGCGTCGGTGAGGACGAACTCCGCGTAGAACACCACGGCGGGAAGCAGCGCGGTGGCGTGCCCCAGCGCGTACGACCATGTCCGCGACAGGCGCATCCGGCGCAGCATCAGGTACGCGAGCGGCAGCGTCGCCGCGCTGATGAGGGCGTTGATGACCAGGCAGATCCGGTAGACGGCGACCGGGTCGCCGGCCAGCCAGAACGCGGGGAGCAGCAGCAGCGCGTACCCGCCGCGGTACACCGTCCCGTACGACAGGTCGGCCTCGGGGCCGCCGGTCAGCACCCGGGCCGCGAACAGGTAGCCCGTCTCGTCCGGCGTCGCCACCGGCATGACCTGCCGGGACGACATCCACAGCCGCACCGCGACCTGCGCCGCCCAGCCCAGCAGCAGCAGGAGGCCCCAATGGCGGAACCGCCGATCCGCTCGCCGTTCCGGGCCGGTGGGCCGGGCCGGGCGCCGGACGGCGGGGACCGTCGCGGCCTCGGTCGCGGGCATCAGGGACGCGGTTCCCGGTCACGGGCCCGCACGGGCGAAGGATCCATCAACGTTTCAGCCTGTCATAGTCCAGGGAAGGCCGGACCTCCGCGCCCCGAAACGGTCAGCGGGTTCCCGGCTTCCGACTCCGGAACGCGATGACGACGTCCGGGCTCAGTCGGAATCGTCCCCGGACGACGACGCGGCGGCCCGCTTGCGCGCGGTGGCCCCCACGGGCTCGCCCGGCGCGGGCTTCTCGGCCGCGACCCGGTGCGCGGCCGCGTCGACGACGTCCGCGGCCTCGTCGGCCGGGTCGATCGCCGGCGGGTGCTGGCGGCGGCGGATGCTCAGGATGCTGGCGAACAGCGAGGCGAACACCGCCTGAAGGCTCATCACCAGCGCGGTCGCGGACGGGACGACGATGCGCAGCGACTGCCGCGGGTCCAGCTCACCGAAGTTGTTGACGCGCCAGTGCAGCAGCGAGGCGACCAGGCCCGCCAGACCGGCCACGGCCAGCAGCCCGCCCAGCACCAGCCCGCGTTCCAGACTCCACCAGTCGGTGAACCTCTGTACTCTGCGATCATGTGGGAGGAAGCCCTCCTGCATCGCGTAGACCTTGGTGAGCAGCGCGAACAGCACCGCCTGGAACCCGATCACCATGGCCGCGGCGGCGCCCACCAGCGTGTCGACGTCGAAGGCGATCTCTCCGATGCGGACCGGGCCGAACGACAGCGCGATCCCGGCGATCAGTCCGAGCGTCATAAACACGAACCCGGGTATGAGGAAGAGCCACCGCGGGCTGTAGAGAAGGAGGAAGCGCAGATGCCGCCAGCCGTCCCGCCAGGTGTTGAGGTGCGGCGCGCGCGACCGGCCGTCCGGCGACAGGGTGGTCGGCACCTCCCTGATGTCGTACTTCGCGAGGGTGGCCTTCACCACCATCTCGCTCGCGAACTCCATGCCGCCGGTCTGCAGCCCGAGCCGCAGGATCGACTCCTTGTTGAAGGCGCGCAGCCCGCAGTGGAAGTCACCGATCTTGCTGCCGAAGAACAGCCGCCCGATGAAGCTCAGCACCGGGTTGCCCAGGTAGCGGTGCAGGGCCGGCATCGCGCCCGGGGCGATGCCGCCCTTGAAGCGGTTGCCCATCACCAGGTCGGCGCCGTCGCGCAGCTCGTCGAGGAACGGCCCGAGCGTGGTGAAGTCGTAGGAGTCGTCGGCGTCGCCCATCGCGACGTACCGGCCGCGCGCCGCGCGGATGCCGCCCATCAGCGCGTTGCCGTAGCCCTTGTCGACCACCGGCACGACGCGCGCGCCGGCCTCCCTGGCCAGCTGCTGGCTGCCGTCGGTGCTGCCGTTGTCGGCGATGACGACCTCGCCGTCGATGCCGTTCTCCTCGAAGAAGCCGACCGTCTTGCGGACGCAGGTCTCGACCGTCTCGGCCTCGTTCAGACACGGCATCACTACGGAGAGTTCCACGCGATCTCCTTCGCTACCCCTGGTGACCGTCTGCGGTATTTTTCACTGATCTCGTCGTGTCCCGCCGGGCGGACGACCATCGTTCATGATGCACGCCCGAAGCGAGCGATGCGCGGCGCTCTCACCAAGAGCGCCCGTATCGTGTTGCCTACTTGCAATCTGAAGACCCGCTCAGCAACGACCAGAAGCGGCAGGCTAGACGGACAAGCATACGGGCACCGCGGCCCGGGAAGGTTGGGTCGGCTGTGACGCGCGCCGGAGAACGCAGTGCCACCGAGTCGGGGGCTGGACGGCACGGTGCCTGCCACAACGGTGCCGGCGCCGCGACGAAGGGGGCAGGCATGAAGGGGGCCGAGATGAACGGGGCCGCCTCCAACGGCTCCGCCTCGAACGGTGGCGCCCCAGGGGATGATGCCGCGTCGGGCATGCCCGCGGTGGTCGCCATGGCCACCGCGACGGCCGCCGAAGACACCCGCCCCGGAACCGGCGACACGCCGAAGCGCGCGGATCAAGGCAAGAATCTGGTAACACGCGCGCTCAGGGCCCCGGCCAGGCGCGGCGCGGGCCGCGTGAGGCGCGGTGCGCGGCGCGTCCTCTCGTCCGCCGTCGCCTCGGGACGCGCGTTCGCCGCCGACCCGTCCGGGCACGTGCGCGAGCGGTCCGCGCGCACGTGGGCGCTGATGCGGCGGCACCCGGCCTTCACCGTCGTCCTCGCCCTGGCCGCGCTGCTGCGGGTCATCGCGATGGTCGGCTACCAGCCGGCGATGTTCTTCAACGACAGCTTCGACTACCTGCATGTGGCGATGCGGCCGTACCCGCATCCGCTGCGACCCGACGGCTACGCCTTCATGCTGCTGATCCTCAAGCCGTTCCACAGCTTCGCGCTGGTCACCGCGCTGCAGCACCTCATGGGGCTGGCCGTCGGCGTCATGGTGTACGCGCTGCTGCGGTGCCGGTTCCGGCTGCCCGGGTGGGGCGCGGCGCTGGCCACCGTCCCGTTCCTGCTGGACGCCTACCAGATCCAGCTCGAACACCTGATCCTGTCCGACACCCTGTTCACGTTCCTGGTGATGGGGGCGGTCACGCTGCTGCTCTGGCACAGCCGCCCCACCTGGAAGATCGCCGCCTCCCTCGGCCTGATCGTCGGGGTGGCCTGGCTGACCAGGTCGGTCGGGCTGCCGGTGCTGATCGGGCTGCTCACCTTCATGCTGATCCGGCGGGACGGCTGGCGGATCCTGGCGGTCACCGTCGCCTTCTGCGCGCTGCCCGTGGTGCTGTACGCGGGCTGGTACAAGCTGGAGAACGACAAGTTCGCGATCACCGAGAGCAACGGGATCTTCCTGTACGCGCGGGTCTACAAGTTCGCCGACTGCCACAAGATCGACCCGCCGGTGGAGGAGATCCCGCTGTGCACCGAGCCGGAGAACCGGCTCCCCAACAGCCAGGACGGCATCTGGAACGCGGCCTCGCCGCTGGGCCGCTACCCCGGCGAGCGGTTCGACGCCGACAAGAACAAGGTCGCCAACGCCTTCTCCAAGCGCGCGATCCTCTCCCAGCCGGTCGACTATCTGCAGGTCGTGGGCTACGACTTCCTGCGGGTCTTCCGCTGGAACCGCACGGTCTTCCCCGACAGGGCCACCTACCAGCAGTACGAGTTCGGCAAGAGCTCCAGCGCGCTGCCGAACTGGCGGATGGACAGCGACGTCACCGCGGCCGACGAGGCGGTCGCCTACGAGAAGGGCCGCGCGCGCACCAACGTGGTGGAGCCGTTCGCCAGCGTGATCCGCGTGTACCAGGACCACGTCTATGTGCGCGGCACCATGGTCGGGGTCATCCTCCTGGTCGGCCTGGCCGGCATGGGCGCCATGTGGCGGCGTCTCGGCGGTTTGGCGTTCCTGCCGTGGACGCTGGCCACCGGGCTACTGCTCGCCCCGGCCGCCACCGCCGAGTTCGACTACCGGTACGTCCTCCCGGCCCTGCCGCTGGCCTGCCTGGCCGCCGGCATCGCCTTCTCTCCCGAGGGGCGCGACCGGATGGCCGCCCTGCTCCGCCTGCGCACCCGCCGCACCACGGCCTTGCCCGACCTCGAACCCACCACCGGACCGGTCGAGCAGAAGGTCCCCGAACCCGCCACCAACTAGCCCGCCCCGCTGACTACGGCGTCGTAGACGACCCGTTTGGGCAGGCCGTTTTCCTTGGCGACTTCGGCGATGGCCTGTTTGCGGGGTGTTCCGGTGGATTCGCGTTCGGCGACGGCGGCGGCGAGGTCGGCGGGTTCGGACAGGCCGGGTGTCTCGGGGGCGCCGCCGACCACCAGGGTGATCTCTCCGCGGACGCCTCCGGCGGCCCAGCCGGCCAGGTCGCCGAGGGGGCCGCGGCGGATCTCCTCGTAGGTCTTGGTGAGTTCCCGGCATACGGCGGCGGGACGGTCGGCGCCGAACGCGTCCGCCATCGCCTTCAGGGTGGCGGCGAGGCGGTGCGGGGCCTCGAAGAACACCATGGTGCGGGGCTCGGCGGCGAGCGCCGCGAGCCGCCGAGCCCGCTCTCCGGGTTTGCGGGGCGGGAAGCCCTCGAAGCAGAACCTGTCGGTGGGCAGTCCCGACACCACGAGCGCCGTGGTGACGGCGGACGGGCCGGGCAGCGCGGTCACCGGTACGCCTTCGGCGACCGCCGCGGTGACCAGCCGGTAGCCGGGGTCGGACACGCCGGGCAGCCCGGCGTCGGTGATCACCAGCACGTCGCGGCCGGCCCGCAGCTCCTCGATCAGTTCCGCGGCGCGGGCGCGCTCGTTCTGGTCGTAGTAGGAGACGACCCGGGCGCTGATGGGCACGTCCAGGTCGGCCGCCAGGCGGCGCAGCCGCCGCGTGTCCTCGGCCGCGATGATCTCCGCGTCGGCCAGGGCGGCGCGCAGCCGTCCGGAGGCGTCGTCCGCCCTGCCGATCGGTGCCGCGGCGAGCAGGAGCCGTCCGGTGCCGTCTTCGTTCCCCGTCACCCGTCCATTGTGGCCGGGTGACGACGCGCCCGATCCCGGGCATGGGAGCGAGCGCCGTACTGTGAGGTGTGGGGGGTCGGCCCCAATGACAAGATGGCGGAATGGCGATGACGGACCTGGTGTCGGAACCGGCCTCCGAAGGGCGGCCGCGCCCGCCGCTCCTGCGTAAGCGGCCGGCGCCGCCCGTTGCGGGGAACGCGCTCGCGGGCTGGCTCGGGGCGCTGCTGGTGACGGCCTTCGCCGGGTTTCTGCGGTTCGACCGGCTGAGCGTGCCGAAGGCGGTGGTCTTCGATGAGACCTACTACGCCAAGGACGCGCTGGCGCTGCTGAGGTTCGGCTGGGAGCACAACACCAGGAAGGACGCCGACAAGCTGCTGATCGCCGATCCGGACGCCGACATCTGGTCGAGCGGCGCCTCGTTCGTCGCCCATCCCCCGTTCGGCAAGTGGATGATCGCGGGCGGTGAGTGGCTGTTCGGCGCGACCCCGTTCGGCTGGCGGTTCGCGGCGGCGCTGTGCGGGACGCTGTCGGTGCTGATCCTGTGCCGGGTGGCGCGGCGGATGACCGGGTCCACCCTGCTGGGCTGCATGGCCGGGCTGCTGCTGGCGCTGGACGGCCTCCACTTCGTCACCAGCAGGACCGCGCTGCTGGACATCTTCGTGATGTTCTGGATCCTGGCCGGGTTCGCGTGCCTGGTGATCGACCGGGACCGCTCCCGGCGGCTGCTGGCCGAGCGGGTGGAGGCCGCCGCCCAGGCGGGCACCCTCTCCGACCTCGGCCCGTTCGTGCCGCACGGCTGGCGCGTCGTGGCCGGGATCTGCCTCGGCCTGGCCTGCGCGACCAAGTGGACCGGGATCTTCTACGTGGCCGCGTTCGGGATCATGCTGGTGTTCTGGGACTTCGGGGCGCGCCGCGCCGCCGGGGTGCGGCAGCCGCTGCCGGGGACGCTGGCGCTGGACGCGCTGCCCGCGTTCGGCCAGCTCGTCGTGGGGGGCGCGGTCACCTATCTGGCCACCTGGTCGGGCTGGATCTTCCGGCCGGGCGGCTGGGGACGCGGCGAGGTCTCCGGTTTCGTCCCCGCACGGATGATCGAGGCGCTGCCCGATCTGTGGAACTACCACAGGGAGATGCTGAACTTCCACGTCAGGCTGGATTCCGAGCACCCGTACCAGTCCTGGCCGTGGGACTGGCCGGTGCTGTGGCGCCCGGTGGCCTTCTTCTACACCGAGCCCAAGGGGGCGTGCGGCGCGAGCCGCTGCTCGCGGGAGATCCTGGGGATCGGTACCCCGGCCCTGTGGTGGGGAGCGTTGCTGGCCCTGGTCATCACGGTGGGGATCTGGCTGGCGGTGCGCGACTGGCGGGCGGGCGCGATCGTGCTGGGGTTCCTGACGGGCTGGCTGCCCTGGTTCCCCTCGGCCTTCGGCGACCGCACCATGTTCCTCTTCTACGCCACGCCGGTGCTGCCGTTCATGGTGCTGGCGATCGTCCTGGTCCTGGGGTATCTCATCGGACCTGCGGGGCGCGCGGCCACGCTGTGGCACGCGGGGACGCCGAGCACGCGGCGCGTGGTGGGGGCGGCGGCCGCGGGCGCGTTCGTGCTGGTGGTCCTGGCGAACTTCGCCTACTTCTACCCGATACTGGCCGCCAAGATCCTGCCCTATCAGGACTGGCACGCCCGGATCTGGTTCCGCAACTGGATCTGATCCCCCGTACCGGGACGCAGGCGGCGTCCGCCGAGCAGGCAGACGGCCAGGGCGAGCAGGCCGCCCGCCCCGGCGGCGGCGAACGCGCCCCGGACACCGGCGAGATCCTGCCCGAACCCCGCGGCGGCCGAGCCGACCGCGCTGCCCACGCTGAACGCGGCGACGACCCACGCGAACGCCTCGGTCACCGTCCCACTGGGGGCCAGCCGGTCGACGAGGATGAAACTGCAGGCGAGCATCGGGGCCAGGAACAGGCCGCTGGCGAAGGCCAGCACGGTCATGACCGGCAGTCCGGGCGCCCAGACCAGCGGCAGGTACCCGGCGGCGAGGAACGCCATCAGCCAGGGGAAGCGGCGGTGGTCGTCGCCGGGCCACGGGCGCGCCCCGTACACCAGGCCGCCGGTCAGGGCCCCGGCGGACATCGCGGCGAGGAGGATGCCGGAGGCCAGGTCGTCCCCGGCGCGCTCGCCGTAGGCGGTGGCGGCCACCGCGTACACGCCGAGCGCGATGCCCGCGCAGGCCAGCGTGGTGAACAGGACGCGCAGGCCGGGCGAGCGCAGCGGCCCGGCCCAGTCGGCGGCGCGCTCGTCCCCCTTCCAGGTCCTGGACGGGAGCGAGGTGGTGACGACCAGCGTCCCCGCGACGCCGAGCGCGCCGGTGAGCAGCAGCGCCGTCTCGGTGTTGATCAGCGCGGCGGCGGCCACCAGCAGCGGGCCGACGGTGAAGAGGATCTCCTGGGCGGCGGCGTCCAGCGCGTAGGCGGCCTTGACCTGGGCGGGGCCGGGCAGCACCGCGGCCCACAGCGCGCGCAGCCCGGCTTCGAGCGGCGGTGTGGCGAACCCGGCGAGGACGACGGCGCCGGCCGTCACCGGCAGCGGGTCCGCGCCGGTGAGGGCGAGCAGCGCGAACCCGGCGGCGGACAGCAGGGCCGCCGGTTGCAGCACGCGGGGCTGGCCGAACCGGTCCATGGCGCGTCCGAGTACCGGCTGGCCCACGGCCATGGCCAGCAGGAACGCGGCTCCGAGCGTCCCGGCCAGCGGGTAGCCGCCGCCTTCGGCGCGCACGTGCAGGATGACGGCGAGCATGCCCATGCCGTTGGGCAGCCGTCCGAGCAGCGTGCCGCCGAGGAGCCGGGCCGCGTGGGCGACCCGCAGGAAGTCGAGATAGGAGCGCATTCCCTCGCCTGGGTTCCGTCAGTCATACGTATTATGTCCAGGGTCATACGTATCACTTCGCCGTCCTGCGGCTCTACCCTGTTTCCTCATGCGAACGCCGCCGGAGGACGCGCCGCCCGCCCGGGACGAGAACCCGGCCGGGCGTCCCGCGCACCGTCCCACCAGCAGGGACGTGGCGCAGGCCGCCGGGGTCTCGCAGTCCACGGTGTCGCTCGTCCTGAACGGGAAATGGAGCGGACGGGTCTCCCCGGCCACGGCACGGTCCGTCCAGGAGGCGGCGCGGGCCCTCGGGTACCGGCCCAACGTCGCCGCCCGCAACCTGCGGCTGGGCACCACCCGGACGGTCCTGCTGGTCGTCCCGACCCTCACCTCGCCGTTCTTCGGCACCGTCTACATCGGCGCGGCCCGGGTCGCGGCACGCCACGGATTCAGGATCGTGGTGTACCCGCCCGACGACGCCGGCTCTCCGGGCGGCACCGGCGCGCCGGCGGACGCGCCCTTCGGCGCCCGGCACGAGGCGATCGACGGGATCATCGCGTCGTCCATGCCGCTGGACGCGATCTCCGGCTTCGGGGACGTCCCCGTGGTCATGCTCGACGCCGGCCCCGACGCGGGGGGCGCGCCCACGGTGGACTTCGACGTGAAGGCGGGCATGCGCGCCATCACCGAGCACCTCGCGGCGCTGGGCCACCGCCGGATCGGGCACGTCGCGGCGGCCGTGGACGAGTGGACGTTCCGGGCCCGCGGCGCCGCCCTGGCCGAGGCCGTCCAGGCCCTCGACGGCGGCCGGCTGACCCGCGAGGCGGGCGCCATCAACGTCCACGCGGCGAAGGAGGCGGCCGGCCGGCTGCTGGACCGCCCGGACCGTCCCACCGCGCTGGTCTGCGACGACGACCTGATCGCCGCGGGCGCGATCAAGGCGGCCCTGGCCCGCGGCCTGGAGATCCCCCGCGACCTGTCGGTCACCGGCTTCGACGACGTGCAACTGGCGATGGCGGTCGAACCGGAGCTCACCACCGTCCGGCTGCCCGCCGGGGAGCTGGGCGCCCGCGGCCTGACCGCCCTCCTGGAGGTCCTCGACGGCGGCCGTCCCGGCTCGCGGTCGCTCCCGGTCGAGCTGATCACCCGCCGCTCGACCGGCCCGGCCCCCGGCTAGAGGGCACGGCCGAAGGGATACGGCCAGAGAGGGAACACGCCGGCGGCGCCGTCGCTGTGCAGGAGGCGGCGGACCTCGTCGGCCTCGGCGACCCCCAGCGTGGTGAACAGCTCCAGGGCCTCCCGCCAGCGGACCCGTGCCCGGTCGTGCTCGCCCAGCGCGGACAGGATCAGGCCCAGGGTGGTCAGCGCCCGGCCCTGGTGGTACTCCTCGCCGATCTCGCGGCCGATGGCCAGGGACCTCTCGGCGGCGTCCCGGGCCTCGCTGGGGCGCCCGCGGCGAAGCCTGGTCTCGGCCAGCCGCAGCAGGACATAGGACTCCAGCGCCCGCAACCCCTGGGACCAGCAGATGGCTCTCGCGCCGTCGAACCGGGCCTCCGCCTCCTCCCACCGGTCCAGCGCGCGCAGCGCGATGCCGAGGATGTACAGCGCGTACGCCTCACCGGCGGCGTGCCCGGCGGCGCGGGCCAGGGTGCGGCTGCGCTCGGCCGCCGTGACCGCCTCGGCCGCCTTGCCGGCCTCCGCGTAGGCGTAGGCGAGGTTGCCGGTGCGCACGGCCTCGCCCGCCCGGTCACCGAACTCGCGGGCCAGCGCGAGCGCCTGCTCGATGTTGCCGATGGCCTCGTGCGTGTCGTGCTCGTGGAACGCGATGTGCGACAGGCCGTCGAACGCGCACATCAGCAGCACCCGGTCACCCGTCTCACGGCAGAGCGCGATGGCGCGCTCGGCGTGCTCGCGGGCCTCGATGAGCCTGCCGGTGTTGGTGAGGATGCGCCCGAGCACGTACCGCGCCCGCGCCTCGGCCCGGCGGTCGCCGCGCCGGGTCGCCTCGTCCAGGACGGCGCGCGCCGCCGGCCGGGCCTCGTCCCAGCGGTAGCCGTCCTCCAGCACGGGTTCGAGCGTGACCAGCAGGTCGGCCGCCTCCGCCACGTCGTGCTCGGGCGCCGCGGCCTGGCGGATGATCGCCAGGCAGGCGGTGAGCTCGCGGGACGTCCACGCGCGGGCCTCGGCGGCGGAACGGAACGCCGGCCCGGCCGCGGTCGTCGCGCCGCCCGGCGCGAGCGGGGTGCCCGGACTGACCAGGTGCAGCACCTCGCGCTGCGTGGCCAGGGTGTGGCGCAGCAGACGGCGCAGGGCGGCGCGGCGCGCGGAGGCGTCGCCGTCGGGCCCGCTGACCTGGCGGGCGAACAGGCCCAGCAGGTCGTGGTAGCGGTAGCGGCCGGGGGCGGGCGAGTCGAGCATGCCCAGGTCGACCAGCGACTCCAGGACGCGTTCGGCCGCCGCCCTGGACGTGCCGAGCAGCGCGGCGGCGGCCGGGGGCGTGAGGGCCGGCACGTCCGGCACGGCCAGCAGCCGGAACGCGCGGGCGGTCGGCGCGTCGAGCTGGTCGTACCCGAGCCGGAAGGTGGCCTCGACGGCCAGGTCGCCGATGCGCAGCTCGGCCAGCCTGCGCCGGCCGTCGGCGAGCCGCGCCGCCAGCGTCCTGATGGACCAGCCGGGACGGGACGCGAGCCGGGCGGCGGCGATCCGCACCGCCAGCGGCAGGTGGCCGCAGAGGCCGACGACGTCGACCACGGCCCGCCGCTCCGCCGCGGCGCGGGCGCCCACGATCCCGGTGAACAGCGCGATCGCCTCCTGGGGCTCCAGGACGTCCAGGTCGATCCGGCGGGCGCCCGGCAGCCTGGCCGGGCGGGCCCGCGAGGTCACCAGGACCGCGCAGCCCGCCGTTCCGGGCAGCAGCGGGCGGACCTGACGGGCGTCGCGGGCGTTGTCGAGGACGATCAGGACGCGCCGTCCCGACAGCAGGGAGCGGAACAGCGCCGACCGCTCGACCTCCCCCTCCGGCACGGACGAGTCGGGCACGCCGAGGGCGCGCAGGAACTCCCCCAGCACCACGCTGGGAGGCAGCGGGTGCTCGCCCGTGCCCAGCAGGTCGATGTAGAGCTGCCCATCGGGGTAGCCGGCCCGTACGGCATGGGCGGCGTGCACGGCCAGCGCGGTCTTGCCCACGCCGCCGACCCCGGACACCGAGACGACCACGGGCTCCTCGGTGTGCTCGCTCAACCACCCGGTCAGCCGCTGGATCTGTGTGGTACGTCCCGTGAAGTCGGCCAGGTCGGCGGGGAGTGAGGCGGGCCGTTCGGCGGGCGCGTCCAGCTCGGGCGCGGGGCCGGGCTCGGGGGCGTGCGCGTCCTCCGTTTCCGGCGGCCGGCCGGGCGCCGCCAGCGACGGGTCGTTGCGGAGGATGCGCTCGTGCAGGCGCCGCAACTGGGGGCCTGGGTCGATGCCCAGCTCCCGGGACAGGGTGCGGCGCGCCGCCGCGTAGGACTCCAGGGCCTCGGCCTGCCGCCCGCACCGGTACAGCGCGATCATCAGCAGCCCGCGCAGCGGCTCGCGCAGCGGGTGCTCGGCGCTCAGCACGGCCAGCTCGCCGACGACCTCGGCATGGCGGCCCAGCTCCAGATCGGCCTCCAGCCGGGCCTGGAGCACGGCGAGCCTGCGGTCGGCCAGCCGTGCCCGGCGGGCCCGCAGGTACGGGCCGGGCAGCGCGGGCAGCGGCGCCCCCTGCCACAGGTCGAGCGCCGCGCCGAGCAGCTCGCGGGCGCGGGCCGGGTCACCGGCGCTGCGGGCGCGGCCCGCCTCGGCGGCCAGGTCCTCGAACACCTCGGCGTCCAGCAGGCCGGGCGGGGTGCGCAGCGCGTAGCCCTGGCCGCTGGAGACCAGTAACTGCGGGGAAGCCCGGTCGTCCTCCAGGACCCTCCGCAGCCGGGACGCGTAGGTGCGCACCGTCCCCACCGCGCGGGGCGGGGGCTCGTCCCCCCAC
The DNA here is from genome assembly GCF_043906805.1 of Actinomadura sp. SCN-SB. NCBI lineage: Bacteria > Bacillati > Actinomycetota > Actinomycetes > Streptosporangiales > Thermomonosporaceae > Actinomadura > Actinomadura sp. SCN-SB. The sequence continues at coordinate 185,342 of NZ_JBIMPP010000005.1, forward strand.
AGAGCGTCCACCAGGGCCCCCATCGGCATGGCACGCCCCCGGTTCAGCAGCAGCACGGCGAGCAGGGCCCGCTGCTGCGGGCCGCCGAGCCCCAGTTCGTCGTCCCCTCGCCACGCGCGCACAGGCCCGAGCACGGTGAAGCGCAGCTCGGGAGTGTCCACAGCAGGGCAGTCTCTCATTCGCCTGCGACAGAGCCCGGTCCAGGTAACCGGTTGCTTGCTCGACCAGGCGCAGGTCGGCTCATAAGGTGCTGACCAATGGAAATGCCTCAAGTGACGACGACCTTCGCCGTCCTCGGCCCCCCTCGCGGCCGGCGCGGCAGCGAGGAGCTGCCCCTCGGCCCGCCGCAGCAGCGGGCGATGCTGACCGCGCTGCTGCTCAGGGAGGGCCGCCCCGCCACCGCCCAGGAACTGGTCAACGCGGTCTGGGGGGACGCGCCGCCCGAACGCGCGGTGGGCGCCCTGCGCACCTACGCCTCACGGCTGCGCCGCCTGCTCGAACCGGACCACGGCAGGGACCGGCCGTACCGGCTGCTGGTCTCCGTCGGCGACGGCTACGCGCTGCGGCTACCGCCCGAGGCCCTGGACGTGGCCCGCTTCGAACGGGACGTGGCCGCGGCCGAGGAGGCCCGCTCGCAAGGACGGCCCGCGCAGGCCCGTGAGCTGCTGCGCTCCGCGCTGGGCCTGTGGCGCGGCACGCCGCTTTCCGGGGTGCCGGGACCGTACGCGCGCGCCCAGCGGATCCGGCTGACCGAGCGGCGGCTGGCCGCCCTGGAGTCGCGCCTGGAGCTGGACCTGGAGCTGGGCGACCACGCCGAGATCATCGGCGAGCTGACCGCGCTGGTCGCCGAGCACCCGCTGCGCGAACGGCTGCGCGGCCTGCTGATGCTCGCCCTGCACGGCGCGGGCCGTCCCGCCGAGGCGCTGGAGGTGTACGCCGAGACCCGCCGCACCCTGATCGAGGATCTGGGGATCGAGCCGGGCCATGACCTGTCGGCGCTGCACCGGCGGCTGCTGACCGAGACCGGCCACACGCCCGCGCCGCCCGCGCCCAGGGCCAAGGCGGCGGGCGCGGCGCCGCCCGCGCAGCTGCCCCGGGACGTGCCCGACTTCACCGGACGCGAGCGGCTCGTCGACGAGCTGCGGGAGGTGCTGCTGACCGAGCCGCGGCGGACCGTCCCGATGGTGGCGATCGCCGGGCCCGGCGGCGTCGGCAAGACCGCGCTGGCGCTGCATGTCGCGCACCTCGTCCGGTCCGGCTTCCCGGACGGGCAGCTCTACAGCGACCTGCGCGGCGCCGGGGACGAGCCCGCCGACCCGCACGCCGTGCTCGGCGCGTTCCTTCAGGCGCTGGGGGTGGACCGGGACGCGATCCCGGCCGGCCCCGCCGAGCGCGCCGCCCTGTACCGGACCCGGCTGGCCGAGCGCCGCGTCCTGGTCGTGCTCGACGACGCGCGCGACGCCCGGCAGATCAGGCCGCTGCTGCCCGGCGGCCCGTCCTGCGCGGTGCTGATCACCAGCCGGTCCAAGCTGGCCGGGCTGGGCGCGGCCCGCCCCGTCGACCTGGACGTCATGGAGCCGCACGAGGCGCGGGCGCTGGCGTCCCGGATCGCGGGGGCCGACCGGCTGGCCGCCGAGCCCGCCGCCGCCCGCGCGCTGCTGGCCGCCTGCGGCCATCTGCCGCTGGCCGTCCGCATCGTGGCGGCGCGGCTGGCCGCCCGCCCGGCCTGGACGGTGGAGTCGCTGGTCGGGCGGCTCGCCGACCGCCGCCGTACGCTGGCCGAGCTGCGCGTGGCCGACCTGGCCGTGGAGGCGGTGTTCCAGCTCGGCTACAACCAGCTCGACGACGCGCAGAAGCGGGCGTTCCGGCTGCTGGCCCTGGCCGAGAGCCCCACCTTCTCGGGGGACGCCGCCGCCGCGCTGCTCGGGCTGCCCGCGTGCGAGGCCGAGGGGTTGTGCGAGGCGCTGGTGGACGCGAACCTGCTGCGGTCCCCCACCGCCGGCCGGTACGGCTACCACGACCTGCTCCAGCTGTACGCCCGCCAGTGCGCCGAACGCGACGAGCCGCAGGCCGAGCGGCAGGCCGCGCAGCACCGGCTGTTCCACTTCTACCTGGCCACGGCCCGGAACGCGCAGCTCACCGTCAATCCCGGGGACGGCCGGGCGCAGAACCCGCTGCTGCCCGCCGCCGTGGAGGGGCTGTCCTTCGGCAGCTCCGACGCCGCGCGCGACTGGTTCTTCGCCGAGGCCCCGGCGCTGTTCGCCGCGATCGCCCACGCCGCACGCGGCCCGGCCGCGCTGCTCCCCCTGGCCGCCGACCTGCTGCTGCTCACCGACACCCTGGTCACCTCGGGCGTCCACGCCAAGGAGTGCGAGCAGGCCGCGCACGCCGTGATCGACGGTGCCTGGGACCGCCGGGACGCGCGCAGCGAAGGCCGCGCCCACCTGCACCTCGGCCGCCTCTACTTCTACGCCGACCGGTTCGACGACACCGCGGCGGTGTCGAGGGTCGCGCTGCGCCGCGGCCGGGACACCGCCGACCTGTGGATCGTCGCCGACGCCCTCGCCCTCCTCGGCGGCTGCGACCTCATCATGGGACGGGACGAGGACGCGCTCCGCCACTACATCGAGGCGCTGGACGCGTTCCGCCGCATCGGTGACCGTTACGGGGAGGCCGGTGCCCTGGGCGCGGTGGCCCGCGCGCTACTGGCGTTGGGCCGCCCCGAGGACGCGCTGATCTCCGTAGAGCACGGCCTGGCGCTGCATCAGGAACTCGGCGGCGGGCGCACCGGGTTCGGGCTCTACCATCTCGGTGTCATCCTGCATCACATCGGGCGGTACGCGGAGGCGATGGCGCGGCAGCAGGAGGCGGTCACGTTCTTCCGTGCCCGGCGCAACCGGCAGTGGGAAGGGCTGGCCAGGTACCGCGTCGCCGAGGCCCGGCTAGCGCTCGACCAGCCCGAGGAGGCCGTGCGCGATGCCCGCTCGGCCTTGCGCATACTTCGCGAGAACCGGCATTCCTGGGGGCAGGGCCATGCTCTGCGTGTCCTGGCCGACGCCCTCGAAGCCCTGGAAGACCACGATGAGGCCCGCGCCCGGCGCGAGGAGGCCCTGGAGCTTTTCGAGCGCATCCGCGTCCCGGACGCGCAGAGGATGCGGGAACTCCTCAAGGGCTCCTCGGGCTGCGGGCTGAGTACGCGGGCGCGCCCGGCATAATCTCCCGGAGCGACCGCTTCGTTCCCCGCGGTCGAGAGGGCAGGCGCCCGCCGTTCGGACGGCGCGGAAGCGCACCGCGGAAGGGCGCGTCGCGGAAGGGGGTCCGGCGTCCACATGTCGGAGCGGCTGCTCGCCGGGCGGTATCGCCTGCGGGAACGGCTCGGCAGCGGTGGAATGGGGACGGTCTGGTCCGCCGTGGACGAGACCCTGCGCCGGACCGTGGCCGTCAAGGAGATCGCGTTCCCGGACGGCCTCACCGCGGAGGAGCGCGAGGTCGCGACCGGCCGGGCGCGGCGGGAGGCGCGGGCGGCGGCGCTGATCGACCACCCCGGCGTGATCACCGTGCACGATGTCGTGGTCGAGGACGACCGGCCGTGGATCGTGATGGAACTGGTGCGCGGCCCGTCCCTGGACCAGGTGATCCGGCACGACGGCCCGCGGGTTCCGCCGGTGGCCGCCCGGATCGGCCTCCAGGTGCTGGACGCGCTTGAGGCCGCCCACGCCCGCGGCATCGTCCACCGGGACGTCAAGCCGGGCAACGTCCTGCTCTCCGAGGACGGCCGTGTCGTCCTGACCGACTTCGGCATCGCCGGCATCGAGACCGACCCCGCCCTCACCCGTACCGGCACGCTCGTCGGCTCCCCCGGGTACATCGCGCCGGAACGGCTCCAGGAGCGGCCCGCCGGCCCCGAGTCGGATCTCTGGTCACTGGCCGCCACGCTCTACACGGCCGTGGAGGGCAGGCCGCCGTTCGAGCGGGACGACCCGATGGCGGTGCTGGGCGCCGTGCTCACCGAGGCCCCGGCTCCGCCGAGGCGGGCCGGTTCCCTCGCGCCGCTGCTGTGGTACCTGCTCCAGAAGGACCCGGCCGCGCGGCCGAAGGCGCAGGACGTCCGCCGGGTGCTGGAGAACGTCGCCGCCGGGCGACCGTCGGGGCTGCCCGACCCGTTCCCGAGTCCTCACGGGCCTTCGGCGAAGGGTCGCGGAAAGGTGTGGATCCCCGTCGCGGCGGGCGCCGCGGTCATCGCGCTCATCGGTGCCGCCGTGGCCGTGGCCATCGCATCGTCCGGTGACGACGATCGGGGAACGGCCGCGTCCGCGTCGCCGTCCGCCGCCCAGGCCAGGCCCCCGGCGACGCCGTCCCCGTCCGCTTCTCCCAGCGCGTCCACGCTGGATCTCTGCGGTCTCCTCACACGGGCCCAGGTACGGCGCCTGCTGCCCAACGGGACGCCACGGGTGGAGCGGGAAAAGGGGCAGTGCGGGTGGGGCACCACAAGACGCGGGTTCCAGATCGAGGACATCAACCTCACCGTCGGCGACCCCTCGCCGAGTTCTCCCGCCGAGGCCCATAACACGTATGTGAGCAGGCGCAACGCCCGCAAGTCCGGCGGATCCCACGTCTGGGGATGGCCGGAGATCGGCGTCGGCCCCGTACGCGCCCGGCAGACCCCGGCCCGCGCCATCTCCGGGGTGGGCGATGAGGCGTTCATCTACTCCTCGACCGGTTCGTCCGAGGCCATGGACGCCACCTATGTCGTCCTGCGGGCGAGGAACACGGTGCTGGAGGTCTCGTACATGTACGAGCGCGGAACCGCGTCCCCCGCGGCGACGCAGCAGGCGGCGCGCTGGGTCGCGCAAGCGGTGGCCAGGCGGACGTGACGGCCGCCCGTACGCTCAATGGCCGCTACCGGCTCGTCCGGCGGCTCGGCAGAGGCGGCATGGGCGTCGTCTGGCACGCCCGCGACGACCTGCTGGGCCGGGACGTGGCGGTCAAGGAACTGCTGCTCCCGGACCGTCTGAGCCCCGAGCAGCGTGAGCAGGCGTCCCAGCGTGCCCTGCGGGAGGCGCGGGCCGCGGCCCTCCTCCAGCACAGGTCCATCGTCACCGTGCACGACGTGGTCGTGGACGAGGGCAGGCCGTGCATCGTCATGGACCTGCTCCCTGGCCGTTCCCTGGACGCGGTGACCTCCGACCAGGGTCCACTGCCGCCCGATCAGGTGGCGCGCATCGGCCTGGAGATCCTCGACGCGCTCCGTACCGCCCACGCCCAGGGAGTGCTGCACCGGGACGTCAAGCCCGCCAACATCTTCCTGCGCGACGACGGGCGTGCCGTCCTCACCGACTTCGGCATCGCGGCGCTGGAGGGCGACGCCACGCTCACCCGGGAAGGCGCGCTGATCGGATCCCCGTCCTACATGGCGCCCGAACGCGTGCGGCACGGCCCCAGCGGCCCCGCCTCGGACATCTGGTCGCTGGGCGCGACCCTTTACGCCTTGACGGAGGGCCGTCCGCCCTTCGCTCGCGACACCATCATGGGCACCCTCGGCGCCGTCCTGACCAGCGAGCCCGATCCGCCTCGCGCCGCGGGCCCGCTCGGCCCGCTGCTGATGCGGATGCTGGTGAAGGACCCCGCCTCCCGTGCGACGGCGGAGGAGGCCGAGTCCTTCCTGCGCGCGGTGGTGGAGGGCAGACCGACACAGCCCGCGATGCCCGTTCCGGAGGCGCGGCCACCACGTCCACGACCGCGCCGCTCCTGGGTCGTCCCGGCCCTGGCCGCGGCCGTGACGGCGGCCCTGGCCATCGTGATCATCGTGCTCGCCGCCACGCGCGGGGACTCCGGCCCGCCCCGGACGCCGCCGCGGGCGGCGACGGCGCCGGGTACCGCGCAGGCACAGCCGCCCGAACGGGTCCGCTTCGCGACGCCCCCGGCCCCGTGCGGCCTGATCAGTGCCGAGCAGGCGGGCCGGCTGGTCCGCGAGTTCTTCAGCAACGGCGACGAGGGCCGCGACGCGTCCACCGGCTGGCCCACAAGGAGCTGCAACTGGGGGACCAGCCCCACCGCGAGCGGCGCGGAGGATCAGGACGACGACCTCACGCTCGAACTCCTGACCGCGCCGGACACGGCCGGGGCGCGCGCTTTCCTGGCCAAGGAACGCGAGAACGCGGCCGCCTCGCCCGAGAACATCCCCGGCCTCGGCGATGAAGGCTTCGCCACCATCGATTCCTCGGGGAACTCGGTGGTCTTCTTCAGGGTCGGCAATCTCGCCGTCGAGGTCGGCTACCGCAGCGAGCGCGTCCCCCAGGCCCGGCAGTCCCAGGACGCCCGAAGGGCCGCCCAATGGGCTTTCGCCGCCCTTGACCGCCTCTGAGCCAGGACAGGCCCGGGTCGCCGGATTTTACCCGTCGTTGACAAACCCAAGAGCGATCCAAGGACGGGCACAGTTCAATGGAAGGGGGCGGGCTCTCCGACCGATGACGAACTCAGGTCGTTCGGAACCATAGGCTGTACCCCGGTTTGGGTCACTCTTGGGGAGAATGTGTTGCGGCTGCCAGATCATCTGGGGCTCCTGCTCACCGACGAGCCGGTTCTCGACGTCTACGCCTACGGGCCCTGGCGGGTGCCGGACGGGCTGTTCGAGGAGATCTCCGCGCGGATCGACGCGCTGGCGGCCGATCCCCGCTGCGCGGGGCTGACGACCGACGAGCACAAGCTGCTGACGCTGCCCGCCTCACTGGTGACGGCGGAGATCTTCGGGATCCTGGCGTTCCTGCCCGGCGGTGGCGCGATCAAGGCGGGCTCGTGGTCGCAGTTGCCCGAGCGGCTGCTGTACCGGCACCTGCTCAACCCCGGCCCGCTGAGCACCCGGATGACCCGCTGGGACGCGCCGGGCGGGCGCTGGCGGCCGCCGGTGGACTGGCTGGTGGAGGCGCCCGACCGGGAGCTGGCGATCTCCCTGGCCCGGGACTGCCTGGACGTGCTGGAGGGCATCGAGCCGCTGGAGGAGCGGCGCAGGGCGCTGCTCCGCCTGTACGAGGACCCGCCCCCGTGCGATACCGGCCTGCCGAAGCTGGAGCTGCGCGAGCACTGGCACGCCCACGCGGGCGACGAGATCCTGGCGGTGGTCCCCGAGCTGATGGGCCCGGTCGGCTACCTGGAATGGGTGTCGGCGGGGCTGCTGGCCGCGTACGAGCACCTGGTGACCGTGGCGCCGAGGGACGAGACGGTCGAGACCCACCTGACCCAGTTGCTGCTGCAAGGGAGCCTTGAGGAGGTCCCCGCGGAGCTCGCCGTCGCGCTGGGCGAGGACCGGTACCAGGAGCTGCGGGCGCGGTTCGCGGTGGAACGGCGCGGCTTCAAACCGGCGGCGTGGCAGGAGCGGACCCGAGCCTGGCTGCTGCGGGCGCTGGTCGCGGGCGCGGCCGACGCCTGCCGCGCCTGGCTCGACATGGCGATGCGCTGGGTGGCGACCGTCCAGGGGCTTCCGGGCGACCCGTGGTTCCCCAAGCCGGAGTGGATCCCGGTCGGGCAGTTCCAGACGGACCTGCGGCGGCTGTTCGCGCCGCGCAGGCGGGTGATCAACCCGCTGGTGGACGCGCTCAAGGTGGAGCCGGTCAAGGAGGCCCCGTCCTCGGTCTCCCCCGAGCCGGTGGAGAGCGGCCTGGTGGGGCAGCCGGAGGTGACCCGGGCGCTGGCGGAGCTGTCGGGCGGCGGCGAGCCGGTGCGGCTCATGCTGGTCGGCCCGGACGGCACCGGCAAACGGGACGCGGCGCAGGAACTGGGCCGGGCGCTGAACCTGGGCCGCGACCCGGTGTGGCTGACCGACAACCTGTTCGCCGGGCAGCGGCTCTCGGACGCGGTCGGCAAGCTGCACGCCGACGTGCGCGAGTGCGCGGGCGAGCGGCTCCTGATCATCGAGGGGCTGGACGGCATCGTCACCGACCCCGGCAACGGCGAGGCGCTGGCGGGCGAGCTGCACCGGCTGCTGGCGATCCATCCGGACCTGCACCTGGTGGCGCTGTGCGACGCGGGCGGCGACGAGCGGATCCGCGAGGTCAACCCGGTGCTGCCGCTCCGTTTCCGCATCGCGCGCACCCGGCCCTTCGACGCGGAGGGCCACGCGGAGCTGTTCCGGCGGGCGCTGCGCGAGCGGGGCGCCCGCGGCACCCGGCACGCGATCGCCGCCGCCGGTGCCCTGCTGGCCGCGACGCCGCCCGTCCAGACGCTGCGCAACGCCCGTCTCGCGCCGTACCTGGCCGACCTCGTCGTGGACGCGGTGCGCGCCCGCACCGAGGACGGCGCCGAGCCGGTGGTGACCAAGAAGGACATCCCGGGCGCGCTGGACACCAGCGGGGCCGAGGGCGACCCGATGACCGAGCTGCGCGAGCTCACCGGCCTGGACACGATCAAGAAGGAGATCGAGCTGCTGGTCGCGGGCACCTACGCGGCGCGGCTGCGCCGCCGCAGCGGGCTCCGGATCACGCCGCCGACCCGGCACATGGTGTTCACCGGCAACCCGGGCACCGGCAAGACGATGGTGGCCAGGCTGCTGGGCCGGATCTACAAGAAGCTGGGCGTGCTGTCGTCCGGGCACGTGGTGGAGGCGTCCCGCGCGCACCTGGTCGGCGAGTACATCGGCCAGACCGCGCCGCGCACCAGGCGGCTGGTGGAACGGGCGATCGGCGGGGTGCTGTTCATCGACGAGGCGTACACGCTCACCCAGTCGCCGCACAAGAGCGACTACGGGCACGAGGCGATCGCCGAGCTGGTGAAGCTGATGGAGGACCACCGCGACGACCTGGTGGTGATCGTGGCGGGGTACCAGCGGGAGATGGCCGAGTTCCTGGCCGCCAACCCGGGGCTCGACTCCCGGTTCCCCAAGCAGCTGCACTTCCCCGACTACAGCGACGACGAGCTGGTGACGATGTTCGAGCGGCTGGCCGCGGCGGACGGGTTCCGGCTGGCGCCGGGGATGACCGAGCTGCTGCGGGGGTCGCTGCGCCGTGTCCCGCGCGGGAAGTCGTTCGGCAACGGGCGGCTGATGCGCAACCTGCTGGACGTCGCGGTGGCGAACCAGGCCCAGCGGGTGGCGACCGCCGCCCGCGACGCCAAGCGCGCCTCCCTTGCGAAGGACACCCCCAAGAACACCGCAAAGAACACCGCCAAGAACGGGGCCGCGAACGGCAGGGCCGCCAAGAACGGCCACGCCGCCGCGATCGCCGCCCCGACGACGGAGGAGCTGGTCACCTTGAGGGCCGAGGACCTCCCGCCGCTGCTGGACCATCCCGAGGAGCTGGTCGGCCTCTACCTGTGACGGGTCCGCGAAAAGGGCTATAACGAGCCCTTTAGATGGGTATGACGTAGTTGCGAGTCCCGGCCTTCCGCTTCCCGCGTACGCCCACCGGCGAGGAGGCCCGGCCATGCGCGCCCACGACGAGGCGGTCCTGCGCGAGCTCGCCGGGCACGAGGCCGCCCGGCTGCGTGACGGGACGCTGCCGTGGCGCTGGTGGCTGGAACGCGCGGCCCGCCTCGGGCGCCGGTACGGGTTCACCGACACACTGCTGATCTCGGCGCAGTGGCGGGCGGCCACCGACGTCCGGTCGTACGGGTCGTGGCCGGCCGCCGGGCGCCAGGTGCGGCGCGGCGAGAAGGGCATCCCGATCCTGCCGGAGGCGCCCGGCGGCGGTCCGCGCACCGTCTTCGACATCAGCCAGACCGACGGGCTGCCGCCCGAGGTCCCCCGCGCCCGCGGCCCGCGCGAGGCACGGGAGCGGCTCGCCGCGCTGGCCGCCCGGCACGGCGTCCCGCCCGTCCAGGAGGTGGACGACCTGCGGGCCTGCGCGGTCCTCGCGCACCGGCTGGCGCACGCCTTCAAGCCGGGGGACCACGCCGATCGCGGTGGCTGCCATGGGCTGCGGCGCGTCGAGGCCGACTCGGTGGCGTTCCTGGTCCTGGCCCACTTCGGCCTGGACACCGGCGGGCTCGCCTTCCCGGACCGGGTGGCCGCCGGCCCGGAGGTCGCCGACCGGATCCTGCGCACGGCCCGGCGTGTCTGCGCCGCCCAGGAGTTCTCCGACGCCCACGATCTGATGGACGCGGCGCACGCGTTCTTCCGTGACCGGATGCCGGACGGCTGGGTCCCCGGCTACCTGTCGGGCCGCGGCTTCGGGCGCGACGTGCAGCGGCGCTGGCAGATCGGGTACGCGCCGCCCGGCCCCCGCGCGCTCACCGGGCACCTGCGCGCCCGCGGCCATGACGACGAGGCGATCGTCGCCGCCGGGCTGGCCCGCCGTGGCAGGACGGGCCGCCTCTACGACACCTTCCGCGACCGCGCGATGTTCGCGATCCGGTCCCCGGCCGACGGGACGATCGCCGGGTTCATCGGGCGCCTCCCCGACGGCGCGCCGGGCCCGAAGTACCTCAACGGCCCGGACACCGCCGCGTTCCACAAGAGCGAGCTGCTGTTCGGGCTGCACGAGATGCGCGACCGGCTCGTGAGCGGAAGGGCGCGCCCGGTCGTGGTGGAGGGTCCGCTGGACGCGATCGCGGTGAACGCGGCGTCCAGGGAGCACGCGGCGGTGGCCACGCTCGGCCTGTCGCTGACCGCCGCGCAGCTCGCCGCGCTGGACGAGATCGCCGGCCTGGACCGCACCGGGCTGGTCGTCGCCCTGGACGGCGACGGCGCGGGGCGTTCGGCGACCTCGCGGCTCTGGCGGGCGCTGGAGGGCGTGGGCGGCCCGCTGGAGGCCGCGCTGTTCCTGGACGGCCGTGACCCGGCGGACGTGCTGCGCACGGAGGGGCGGCGCGGGGTACGCGACGTCCTGGGCTCGCCGGTCCCCCTCATGGACGTGGTGGTGGACGGGGCGATCGAGCGTTCCGGCGGGTCGCTCGCGACGCCCGAGGAACGGCTGGCGGCGATCCGCGCGGCGGTGGCGGTCATCGCGGGAGCCCGGTCGGGCGAGGCCGCCCGGCAGGTCGTCCGCGTCGCGGCCCGCGCCCGCGTCCCGTGCGCCACGGTCACGGCCGAACTGACCACCGCCGTCACTCACTCTGGGTAGTCGATTGACCACTCGCCGAGGCCCGTCTACCGCTCGCCGAAGAGAACGGGCCCCTGCGTGAACCTACGGCCCGGTACGCAATAACTTCATAACGCCTGGGTAAGCGGCGTCCGGCTCCCCGCTGGGGGGCGAGCGGCGGCCCCGAGAGTCGGCCGCCGCCGTGGAGCCGGCGAAGACGTCCCACCCGGGCGGGGGGACGGGGTCACGGCGACCGGTTGAGGCGCGCACCGGTCGCCGTGACCTCCCTTACCGTCCGGCGGGGCCGCCGCCGTCAGGGGCGCGCGGAAGCCGCAGGACGAAACAGGCACCGCCGGAAGTGCCGGCGATGTCCAGGTCGCCGCCGTGCGACCGGGCGATCTCCCGGGACAGCGGCAGCCCGAGGCCGCTCCCGCCCTTGTCGAGCCTGCGCCCCTCCTTGAGCCGGGTGAACCGCTGGAACACCCGTTCCCTGTCCTCAGGCGCGATCCCCGACCCGTCGTCGGCGACCGTCAGCCGGACATGCCGGTCCTCGACCGCGACGCTCAGGTCCACCCGGGTGCGGGCGTGCCGGACGGCGTTGTCGAGCAGGTTGGTCAGCAGCCGGTCGAGCTGCGCGGGCGAGCCGAGCACCCGCGCCTCTGGGGTCAGGTCGCCGTGGATCGGCACCCGCTCGCGGGCGCGCCGCCTGATCTGCGCCGCCGCGAGCCGGGACAGGTCCACGGGCCGCTTCTCCGTGGTGGCGCCCGCGTCCATCCGGGCCAGGGTCAGCAGCTCGTCCACGGTCTCGGCCAGCCGCCGGGTCGCGGCCAGCGCGCGCCGGTTGGCGGCGAGCCAGTCGGTCTGGTCCGGGTACTCCGCGTCCACCTCCAGCTGGGTCTGCAGCGCGGAGATCGGGCTGCGCAGCTCGTGTGAGGCGTCGGCGACGAACCGCCGCTGCGCCTCGGCCGAGCGGTGCAGCCGCTCCAGCGTGTCGTTGATGGTGGCGGCGAGCCGCGCGATCTCGTCCCCCGAGTCCGGCACCGGCACCCTGCGGCCCAGGTCCCGCCCGCTGATCCGCTCCAGCCTGCGCCGGATCGCGGCCACCGGCCGCAGCGTCAGCCCGACCGCCGTCCAGGCGACCGCCGTGACCAGCAGCACCGCTGAGGGGGTGCCGATGAGGACCGCCAGGCGGAGGGCGGTGACGGTCCGCTCGATGTGGGCGACGTTGACCGCCGAGTACACCACGACGGGACCGGCGGGGGCGCGGGCCCGCACCGCCACCACCAGGTGGGTCTCGCCGAACGACTCGTGCTTCGGGGACAGCCGTAACGGGGCCCTCAGCACGACGGGCTGATCGAAGCCGCCGGGCTGCGAGGTGGCGATGGGTCCCTGGCCGGCCAGCTTGCGGCTGGCCGCCATGACCCGCCCGCCCGGCGCCACGACCTGCATGTGGTCGGCCCGCGCCGATCCCTCCGCGAAGGTGAGCAGCTCGGGCGGCAGCTCGCCGCGTTCCGCCTGGCTCGCCACCCGCCGCGCCCCCAGCTCGGCGCGCGTCCGCATGTCGTCCTGAAGGGCGGCCGGGGCGACCGTCATCACCAGTGCCGCCGGGACGCAGAACGCCACGGTCGCGACCAGGGCGGCGACCAGGGTCAGCCGGCCGCGCAGCGAGGACGGAAGGAACCGTCTCCGCCCCGTCCTGCCCCACCTTGCGGCGACCACGGGATCACTCGCCACGCGGACGACCGGAACCTACAAGACCGCAGGTGGCCGCCCCGCCCACGATGGACCCATGACTATCGAGATCTCCGCCGTGGCCGCGTTCATGGCCACCCACGCGCGCATCCTGGACCGCCGCCGCTTCCAGCTTCTCGTCGAAGGCCCCGACGCCGATGTCGCCGGCGCCCTGTCGGCGCTGGACGCTTACCGCAACCCCGACGGCGGCTACGGCTGGGGCCTGGAGTGCGACCTGCGCACCCCGGAGAGCCAGCCGGGCACCGCCCTGCACGCGTTCGAGACCCTCACCGAGATCGCGGCGGTCGCCGGCGACGACTGGATCGGCAGGGTGGCGTCGCGCGCCTCCGCTCTCTGCGACTGGCTCGGCTCGGTGTCCCTGCCGGACGGCGGGCTGCCCATGGCGCTGCGGCCGCTCGGCGTCGAGGAGGGGTCGGCGCCGTGGTGGGCGTCCGCGGACCCGGCGTCCTCGTCCCTTCAGATCACCTCGGTGTCCGCGGCCACCGCGCACACGCTCGCCAAGCACGTTCCCGCATTGGCCCGGCACCCCTGGCTGGAGCGGGCCACCCGGTACTGCCTCGACGCGATCGCGGCGATCGACGAGGCCCCGCACGCCTACGTCCTGTCCTTCGCGGTGCGTTTCCTGGACGCCGTGTACGACACCCACCCCGAAGCCTCCGGGCTGCTTTCCAAGCTGGCTCAGTACATCCCGGAGAGCGGGACCCTGCCCGTCGAGGGCGGGACGGAGAACGAGATGCTGCGCCCGCTGGACCTCGCGCCGTTCCCGGGACGCCCGGCCCGCTCGCTGCTCGACCGGAAGGTGATCGAGGCGGATCTGGACCGGCTGGCCGCCGAGCAGCGCGACGACGGCGGCTGGACGGTCGACTACGCCACGATCTCCCCTGCCGGGGCCCTCGACTGGCGGGGGTACATCACCGTGCACGCCGTCACCGTGCTGCGCGCCAACGGCCGGATGTGAGCGCGGGCCGGGAACGAGATCGCCGCGTACCCTCCCCATGGCGCGGGCAGGGTACGCGGCGATCGGAAACGGCCGTTCGGAGGTGCGGGAATGGCGCGGCCTCACCGGCTCCGGGTCGCGGAACGCCTCCCCGTGCCGGTGTCGCCGTGCCGCGACCGTGCTCTCGCCTTGCGGGCGAAACCGGCCAGGACCAGCGAGCCCGTCAGCACCACGATGCCCAGGCCCGCCACCACCGACAATCGGCGCATTTCCCTCTCCCCCATTTCAACACTCAATCCGTACCAGCGGTACGACTACGGCACCTTCCCCGATGCCGCCCTTGATAACGGTGATTTTCGCGGGGGCGTCAAAATCATCGCCTGGCGGAGACGATGCCCCGGCAAAACAGCCGGCCGCCGTTCTTGGAAAGGGGCGTCCACCAGTTGGCGCGCCCGGCCAGCCGCATCACGGCGGGGACCAGCAGCGCCCGCACCAGCGTGGCGTCCAGCAGGACCGCCAGCGCGAGCCCCACGCCGATCATCTTGAGCAGCGCCAGCCCCGAGGTGGCCAGCGCCGCCATGACGACGGCGAAGACGAGCGCGGCCGAGGTGAACAGCCGTCCGGTGCGCTGGAGGCCGGTGGCGACGGCGGCGACGGTGTCGCCGCCGCGCCGGTACTCCTCGGTGATCCGCGCCAGCAGGAAGATCTCGTAGTCCATCGACAGGCCGAACGCGACGCAGAACAGCAGCGCGGGCGCCAGGGCGTCCACGAAGCCGGTCACGGCGAAGTCCCCCACCAGGCCGCGCAGGTTCCCGTCCTGGAAGATGTGGACGAGCACGCCGAACGTCGCGCCGAGGCTCAGCGCGTTCATCACCAGCGCCTTCGCGCCGAGCACCACGCTCCCGGTCAGCGCCGTGATCAGGGCGAACGTCACCATCACCACCAGGCCGAGCGCCACCGGCAGCCGCGTGCCGACGCCCTCCCTGATGTCGGCGAGCTCCGCCCCGGGCCCGCCCGCCTTGGCCTTGCCGGGGGCGGGCACCAGGCGTATGCGCTCGGCCAGCTCGCTGTTCTCCACCGAGGCCGGCTCGTGCGCCGTGGAGATCGCCAGCCAGGTTCCGGCGGGTCCCGTGAACCGGGCGTCCACGTTCGCGGCACGGGCGGCGGCGCCGTGCGTGTAGGAGCCGGTGGCGGTGTCGACGCGGGTGACACCGTCCAGGGACGACAGGCGCCGGGCATAGGCGTCCAGGCGCGCGGCGGACCACCCGTGGTCGGATGCGGTGACGCGCAGTTCGGGCAGAACGACCGATGTCCTGGAGATAGCGGCCAGGTCGAAGTCGCTGCGCACCTGGTGCGAAGCCTGAGCGGCGGGCGCGTCCGGAGGGAGGAGGCGGTCGTCGAACATGCCGAACCGCACGCCCAGGAAGGGCAGGCCCAGCGCGGCCAGCAGCAGCGCAGTGGGAACGGC
This sequence comes from Actinomadura sp. SCN-SB, assembly GCF_043906805.1. Classification (NCBI taxonomy): domain Bacteria; kingdom Bacillati; phylum Actinomycetota; class Actinomycetes; order Streptosporangiales; family Thermomonosporaceae; genus Actinomadura; species Actinomadura sp. SCN-SB. The sequence continues at coordinate 200,508 of NZ_JBIMPP010000005.1, forward strand.
GACGCGCAGCGGACGGCGCATGACGGCCATCGCGAGCCGGTGCCACGCGGACCCGGGCGGGCGGCCCCGGTGCCGGCCGGGCACCCGCGTCCCGCTGATCCGGTCCCCCAGCAGCACCAGCGCCGCCGGAAGCACCACAAGGCCGCCCAGCGCGGCCAGGACCGTGACCGCGATGCCGCCGTACGCGATCGACCGGAGGATCGTGAACGGGAAGATCAGCAGCGCGGCCAGCGACAGCGACACGGCCGCCGCCGAGAACCCCACCGCCCTCCCCGTGGTGCGCAGGGTGACGCCGATCGCGCCCGCCGGATCGCGTCCCGCCGCCAGCTCCTCGCGGAACCTGGTGACGATGAACAGGCTGAAGTCGACGGCCAGGGCGAAGCCGAGCGCGCTCGCGACGCTCATCGCGAACACCGACACGTCCGTGACCAGGGTGAGCAGGCGCAGGACGGCCATCGTGCCGGTGACGGCCAGCGCCCCGACGAGGACGGGCAGCGCGGCCGGGAGCACGCCGCCGAACACCAGCAGCAGGACGACCAGGGTCAGCGGTGCCGCGATGAGCTCGGCCCGGCGCAGGTCGCGCTCGCTGCGGTCCTGGATCTCGGCTTTCACCTGGGCCTTGCCGGTCGCGCCGACCTCCAGCGGGCCGTGCCGTCCCGTGAGGCCGGGGACGAGCCGCCGCGCGGTCTCGATGCGGCGCAGGTCGTCGCCTTCCAGCCGGGCCACGACCAGCGCGGCGCGCCCGTCCCGGCTGCGCAGTGACGGGTCCCGCGCCTCCCAGTACGAGGTCACGTGGGCGACGCCGGGTGCGGCGGCCAGCCGCGAGGCGAGCCGCGACCCCGCCTCATCGGCACGGGCGCCGTCCACCGGGCCTCCGGCGCGGGCCACCAGGACGAGGTCGGGATCCCCGGCCCGGAAGCCCGCGCGCAGCAGCTCATCGGCCTGCCCCGACTCGGCGCCGATCGCGGTGGTGCCACCGGGCGTCAGGCGTTCGTGGACGTCGTGACCGGCGGCGAGCGCGCCGAGGAGACCGGCGGCGGCCAGGCACAGCACCAGCAGCGCGCGCCGCCGGGTGCGGCGTCCCGGCGGAGGTCCGGCGGGCGCCTCCCGGAGCGTCCGCTCCGGCGTCGCCTGCCGGGACGGGGTCACGCCGATCCTCGATCCGCGGTCTCCAGCAGCCCGGCGGTCGCGGGCGACGCGGTGGGCGCCGCGCCGGTCCCGGCCGTGAGGTCCCTCCGGAAGAGCCTGTAGGTCTTCGTGTGGCGGCAGCCGAGCGCGGTCAGGCTCCGGATGATCGGCTTGTTGTCCTCCAGCGTCCAGCCCAGCTCGATCGTGCCCCGGTAGCCGCCGTTCCGGAGCGCCTGCTGGATGCGGGCGTACAGCAGCGCCTCGATCCCGCGGTTGCGGTACTCGGGGACGACTCCCAGCAGCACGCCGCGCGCCTGATCGATCCGGCGTATGGCGCGGGCCAGCCTGACCATGCCGATGGGCACGCCCATCGTGGTGAGGCGGCCGCGCGCGGCGGGCAGCGCCTGGTTGAGGTCCGGCAGCGCGAAGACGACCCCGACCGGCTCGCCGCCGGCCTCGGCGAGCAGGACCAGCGAGGGGTCGCAGATCTTGCGGAACTCGCGGGACTGGGCGGTGAACTCCGCGTCCGTCATCGGCACGAAGCCCCAGTTGCGCTCCCAGGCGGTGTCGTAGACGTACTTGATCCGGGCCAGTTCGGACTCGAAGCGGCTCAGGTCGACGCTCCGCACGGTGATCTCGTGGCGGTCCTGGACGTGCTCGGCGACGCGCAGCAGCCGGGCGTCGAGCGCCGAGATGTCGCGTTCCCAGGCCCACAGGTCCTTGACCTTGCTCAGCCCGCCATGCCGCAGCAGCGCCTCGTAGTAGGGCGGGTTGTAGGGCATCTGCACTCGCGGCGGCGTGCCGAACCCGTCCACGAGCAGGCCGCATTCGGCGTTGGTGGTGAAGTTGACCGGGCCGACGATCGAGGTGAGCCCGCGCCCGCGGAGCCAGCGTTCGGCGGCGCGGACGAGCGCGACCGCGGCGTCGGGGTCGTCCTCGCATTCGAACTGCCCGAAGAACCCGTCGCGGACCCCGTGCACGGCGTTGTGGCGGGGATTGCGCACTGCCGCGATCCGCCCGGCGACCCGCCCGCCGCGGTACGCCAGGAACAGCCCCACCTCGCCGTACTCGAAGAAGGGGTTGCGTCTCCGGCTGAGCAGGCGCCGGCAGTCCCGGCGCAGCGGCGGCACGTAGACAGGGTCGTCCCGATACAGCCGGTACGGGAACTCGATGAACCGGCGCCGCTGCGTGCGGCGCCGCACCGCCTCCACCGTGACCGCCGTTCCCGTGGTCCTCGTCATGGTCCTCGTCATGGTTCTGCCACCTCCAGTCGGTGGGGGGCGATCACAAGGCCGGCGTTGTGCCCGCCGAACCCGAACGAGTTGCTCAGCACCGCCGCTCCGGGACGGACGCGGCGCGGAGCGACGGTGACGATGTCCAGGGGATGCTCGGGGTCGCCGTCCTCGTGGTTGGCGACGGGCGGCACGAGACCGTCCCGCGCGCTCAGCGCGGCGACGACCGCCTCGGCGGCGCCGGCCGCCCCCATCAGATGGCCGAGCACCCCCTTGGGCGCGGTGACGGGCGGCGGTGCCTGGCCGAACACCGCGGTCAGGGCCGTGGCCTCCATGGCGTCGTTCAGCCTGGTCCCGGTCCCGTGCGCGTTCACGTGCCCGATGTCGGACGGGTCCAGGCCCGCGTCGGCCAGCGCCAGGCGCATGCAGCGTGCCGCCTGCGTCCCGTCGGGGAGCGGGGCGGTCGGATGGTACGCGTCGGAGGTGTGCCCGTACCCGGCGATCTCGGCGTAGACCCGTGCACCCCACCACGCGGCGACGTCCAGGCGTTCCAGGACGAGGAACGCCGCGCCCTCCCCCATCACGTAGCCGTCGCGTGCCTTGTCGAAGGGACGGGACGCGCGTTCCGGCTCGTCGTTGCGCCTGCTGAGCGCGCGCAGCCGGCTGAACGCGGCCATCACCAGACGGTTCACGCCCGCGTCCGTCCCCCCGGCCAGGACCGTGTCGCAGTCGCCGGAGCGGATCCAGCGGACCGCCTCGCCGATCGCGGTCGCCCCCGCCGCGCAGGCGGTGTTGACCGTCAGGGACGGGCCCAGCCAGCCGAGACGTGCCGAGATCGCGGCGGCGGGCGAGTTGTCCATGCCCATCGGCGCCAGGAACCCGCTGACCCGCAACGGTCCCTTGCTCGCGCAGGCCAGCGCCTGCTCGGCGATGGTGTGGTGACCGCCGAGAGCCGTCCCGCACACCACGCCGCGCCGGTACGGGTCGCCGCGCGGCGCCCCGGCGTCCTCGACGGCGCGCAACGCGGCGGCGACCGCGAACCGCGCGAAGGGGTCCAGCCGCCGCACGTCCTTGAGGGGCAGGTAGTCGGTCGGGTCGAACCCGTGGACCTCGCAGGCGATGCGCGTCGGCAGGCCGTCGGCGTCGAAACGGGTCACGGGCCCGGCCAGGCCGAGGCCCCGGTGCACGTTCGCGTAGAACGCGTCCAGGGTCTCCCCCGCGGGGGTGATCACTCCCATCCCGGTGATCGCCACCCGGGGCCGCCCCCGCCCGTCGGCATGCTCCGGAAACATGGTCAGGTCGCGGCCGGTGCCAGGACGAGCGAGGCGTTGTGCCCGCCGAAGCCGAAGGAGTTGGACAGCACCGGTCCCGGCGCGGCGGGACGCGGGCGCACCACCGCGTCGATCTCGCAGGCCGGATCCGGGTCGTCCAGGTTGATCGACGGCGGCACCGTCCGGTGGAGCAGGGACAGCACCGCGATGACCGCCTCCACCGCACCGGACGCGCCGAGGCCGTGGCCGAGCATGCTCTTCGGCGCCGTGACCGGCACCCCGCCGGGGCCGAACAGCCGGGCGATCGCCCGCGCCTCCGCCAGATCGCCGTGCGGGGTCCCGGTGGCGTGCGCGTTCACGTGCGCGACCTCGCCCGGCGTCAGCCCCGCGTCGTCGAGCGCCTGCCGCATGCAGCGGTACGCCCCGGCGCCGTCCGGGTCGGGCATGGTCAGGTGGTAGGCGTCCGACGTCCGCCCGTACCCGGCGATCTCGGCGTAGACGCGGGCGCCGCGGTCCCGTGCCCGGTCCAGCGGTTCGAGCACCAGGCAGGCCGCGCCCTCGGCCAGGACGAACCCGTCCCGGCCGGAGTCGAACGGCCGGGACGCGCCCGCCGGGTCCCCGACCCGCCGGGACAGCGCGCCCGCCCGTGCCAGTGCCAGGATCTTGGTGGGGGACACGCACGCGTCGGCGCCGCCCGCGAGCACGAGGTCGGCCGACCCGTCGCGCAGCAGCCGCAGGCCCTCCCCGATCGCATGGCCCCCGGACGCGCAGGCGGTCGACACCGTCAGGCTCGGCCCGAGGATCTCGTGCCGCATGCTGATCGTCGCCGCGGCGGCGTTGTGCATCCCCTTCGGCACGTGCATGGGGTACGGGCGCCCGCGGTCGGTGCCGCCGTTGTCGAGCAGCGTGGACTCGATGGTCTGGTTCGAGCCGATCGCGGTCCCGATCACCACGGCGCGGCGTTCCGGCGGCGCCGCCGGGCCCCCCGCGTCGGCGAGCGCGTCGGAGGCGGCGCAGCACGCGAGCACGGTGGCGGGGTCCATCCGGCTCGCCTCCTTGGCCGTCATGTACGTGGCGGTGTCGAACGGCGGCACCTGGCAGGCGAAGTCCGCGGGGAGCCCGTCGGTGCCGAACCGGGTGATGCGGGACACGGCGGACCGTCCCGCGGTCAGCGCGTTCCACAGCTCCTTGGGGTGGTCGCCCATGGGCGTCCGCACCCCGATGCCCGTGATCGCGACCCGGGTCCGCCGCGCCATCAGACGGGCCTGCCCGCGAGCCGGCTCTCCCCGTCCAGACCGGACCTGATCAGCCCGATCACGTCCCCGACCGTGCGGGCCCTGCCGGTGGCCTCCTCCTGCACGGCCAGGCCGAACACGTCCTCGACCGACATGGCCAGCTCGGCCAGGTCGAGGCTGTCGGCGCCCAGTTCGCGCCGCAGGTCGGCGGCGGGCGTGACGTCCGCCGGCTCCACCGACAGCACCCGGGCGCACAGCGGGCGCAGCAGCTGGAAGATCTCGTCATCGGTCATCGATCGGATGTCCTTCCCGTGTTCGGTTGCGGAGGCGCGGTGGGGCGGCGCAGGCACGCGGCGGCGCGGGCGGCCGTCGCGGGACAGCCGGCCGACAGGATCCGCAGGTGCGGGACGGTGCGCCGGGCCAGCCCCGCCAGCGTCGTCCCCGGGCCGACCTCCACCAGCGCGGCCGTCCCGTACCGGCCCAGAAGCTCCTGGGTGGCGCGCCAGCGCACGGGCCGGACCAGGTGCTCGCCGAGCGTTTCCGGCCACGGCGTGCCCGGCCCGGCGGGACGCGCGTCCGCGTTGAGGATCACGGGGCGGTCGGGCGCGGCGAACGCCAGCGAACGCGCGAACGCGGTCAGCCGCCCGGCCGCGGGCGCCATCAGCGGCGTGTGGAACGGGCCCGCCACGTTCAGCCGGTGGAACCTGCGCGCGCCGAGCTCGCGGGCGCGCTCGACGGTACGGTCCAGGCCCCGTGTCGTCCCGGAGTACACGACCTGGCCGGGCGCGTTGTCGTTGGCCGTCCAGCACTCGCCCGGCGCCGCCTCGCACGCCGCGGCGGCCCGTTCGGCGTCCAGGCCGGTGTCCCGCGAGAGCGCCGCCACCATCCCGCCGGGCTCGCTCGCGCACACCTCGTCGGTGACCTGCCCGCGCCGCTCCACCAGGCGGACGGCGTCGTCGAAGCCCAGCACCCCCGCCGCCGCCAGCGCGCTGATCTGCCCCAGCGAATGCCCCGCCAGCACGGCCGGCGTCACGGCCTCGGCGCGCAGCGCCTTCCAGGCCATCATCGAGGTCAGGAACACCGCGAGCTGCGTCTCGGCCGTCCCCTGCGGCGCGCGCCGCTCGTCGAGCAGCAGTGGCCGCAGGCTGCGCCGCAGCACGTCCTCGGCGCGCTCGGCCAGTGCCCACGCCGGGTGGCCGCGCCAGACCGCGCCCATGGCCACGGTCTGGGCACCCTGGCCGGGGAACACCGCCGCGAGCGGCGTCCATCCCACGGCATCGGCTCGGCACATGGCCACGGAGTATCGTCACGCCCCCACCGCACGTCACGCCGCCCCGCGTAAGGCTTCGATCAACTTCTCCCGAAAAATCCCTGGCCAAGCCCGGATCGCAACACGCCGCCCGGTCCTCCCCGGCCAGAGCGCTCACGGGCTGTAGTCATGGGTCGCCATGGACGTGTTCGGCAAATGCCACGCCTTCCGGGACGACAAGGCCGTCGAGGCCCTGGGCGTCTACCCCTTCTACAAGGCGATCTCGGAGCGGCCCGCGCCCAACGAGATCGTGTGCGGCGGCCGACGGGTCCTGATGGCGGGATCCAACGACTACCTGGCGCTCGCCACCGACCCCCGTCCGGCCGCCGCCGCGACCGAGGCGCTGCGCAGGCACGGCACCGGCAACTCCGGCTCCCGCATGGCCAACGGCACCCTGGCGCTGCACGAGGAGCTGGAAGCGCGGCTCGCCGAGTTCCTGGGCCACGAGTCGGCCATGCTCACCTCCACCGGGTACCAGGCCAACCTCGCCCTCGCCCCGCTGTTCGGCCCGGACGACGTGCTGCTGGCCGACCGCGCGATGCACGCGTCGTTCGTGGACGCCGTCCGGCTCGGCAGGTCCCGGCTGCTGCGGTTCCGCCACAACGACATGGAGCACCTCGGCCGGCTGCTGACCGAGACCTCCCCGGACTCCGGACGGCTCATCGCCACCGAAGGCATGTTCTCCACCAGCGGCGACCTGTGCGACCTGCCCGGCATCGGCAAGCTCGCCGGCCGGCACGGCGCCCGCGTCGTCCTCGACGGCGCCCACGACATCGGCCTGCTCGGCGAGAACGGCCGCGGCGCCGCCGAGTACTACGGCATGCCCTCGGCCGTCGACCTGCACACCCTGACCTTCTCCAAGTGCTTCGGCACCATCGGCGGCGCCGTGGCCGGGCCCGAGGAGGTCATCCGCTACCTGCGGCATCACGCCCGCGCGGCGGTGTACACGGCCTCGCTCCCGGCCGGTGACACCGCCGCCGCGCTCGCCGCGCTCGACATCATCCGTACCGAACCCGAACGGCGCCGCCGCGTCCTGGCCACCGGCGAACGCCTCGGCGCCGGGCTGGACGCGCTCGGCTTCACCACCACCCACGCCGGGACGCCCACCATTCCCGTCCACGTCGGCGAGACCCTCCGGTGCTTCCGTTTCTGGACGGAGCTGTTCGGCGAGGGCGTCTTCACCAACGCGATGGTGCCCCCGGGCGTCCCGGAGGGCCGGGCGCTGATCCGCGTCAGCGTCACCGCCACCCACACCCCGGCCCAGGTCGACCGGATCCTGGAGGCGTTCGCGACGGCCGGGCGCCGCCTCGGCCTGATCGACTGACCGGCGGCCGGGCTAGCCTGGGTCCGATCACGCGAACACATGGATCGCGAACACATGGATAGGGCACATGGCCGATGTCGCATTCGTGGTGACGGGAGGCGGCCGGGGCATCGGCCGCGCCATCGCCGAACGCCTGCTGGAGGGCGGGGGCCATGTCGTGGTCATCGACCCGTCCGCCGACTGGACCCGCTCGCACCCGGCGGCCGGCCGCCTCACGACGGTCACCGGAAGCGCCGCGGACGAGACGGTGACCGAGCGGGCCGCCGACCTGGCCGAAGCCGCCGCACCGCTCACCGGCTGGGTGAACAACGCCGCCGTCTTCCCGCCCGCGTCCCTGGAACTCCCGTCGGCACGGGACCTGCTCGACAGCGTCCGGCTCAACGTCGCTCCCGCCGTGACGGGATGCGTGACCGCGATCCGCCGGTTCCTCGCGGCCGGGACGGGCGGGGCGATCGTCAACGTCTCGTCCCACCAGGCGCAGCGCCCGGTCCGCGGCTCCCTGCCGTACGCGACGGCGAAAGCGGCGATCGAAGGTCTGACCCGGGCACTGGCGGTCGACTACGGCCCTCGCGGGATCCGGACGAACGCCGTGGCGCTGGGCTCCATCGCCACCGACCGGTACGAGACCTACCTCCGGGAACAGGAACCGGCCACCGCGACGCGCATCGTGGAGGAGATGCGGTCGCTCCACCCGCTCGGCCGGGTGGGCCGCCCGGAGGAGGTGGCGGCCACGGTCGCCCATCTGCTCTCCGACGACGCCGGATTCATCAACGGAGCGATCATCCCGGTCGACGGCGGCCGTTCCGCCCACGGCCAGGACCCCGAAGCGGCACGGTGACGGATCACCGCCCGGCGCCGTGCCGCAGCCCGTTCAGGAGAAGGGTGAGCAGGCGTTCGGCCTGCGCCTGGTCATCGTGCGCGGCCCACGCGATGGCGCCGACCATCTTCAGCACGTCCTCGGCGGCGGCGTCGGCGTTCACCGCGCCCGATCGCCGTGCCCGCGCCAGCAGATCGTCCCCGACCTCGAACAATTCCGCATGCCAGGCCGAGACCCGGCCGTTCTCGCGGTCGAGCGCCGCGTTCATCGCCGCGGCGGCCAGACCCCGGTAGGTCAGGGAATGGACGAGCGCGGCGCGCAACCACGTGGCCAAGGCGCCGAATGCGTCCTCGGCGGCCAGCAATTCTCGTCCCTGGCCGGCCAGCTCGGCTATCCGTTCACCGAGCACGGCCTCGATGAGATCCATCCGGGTGGGGAAATGCCGGTAGAGCGTCCCGCTGGCCACCCCCGCCCGCCGGGCGATCTCGTCCAGCGAGGCGTCCACGCCGAACTCGGCGAACGCGAGCCGCGCCTGCTCCACCAGCCGCTCGTAGTTGCGCCGGGCGTCCGCGCGCATCGGCCGCCCGCCCTGCCGTCCCGCCAGCGCGATCACCACCTCCTTGCGAAACGGGGACACAGTCCGGTACCGTCCCGAGCTAACCGGACTGTGCCTCATCTTATGCCTTGGAGGGACGCCGCATGGCCGCATCACAGCACCAAGCCGGAGCGCGCGAGGTCCTGGAGCGCTTCCGGCGGGCCGCCATCGACCAGTCCCCCGAGGACATGAGCCGCCTTTACGCGGCCGACGCTGTCCACGAATTCCCGTTCACCGCCCCGGGCGTTCCGTCCCGGCTCGAAGGCCGCGAGGAAATCGTGACCTGGATCGCCGCAGGCTGGGAGACCAACACCCTCAAATACAACCGGTACCGCACTTACGCGATCCACGACACCGGCGATCCGGAAACCATCATCGTCGAACAGGAAGCCCTGGGAACCAGCACGTCCACCGGCGCGTTCGCGCTGCCCAACATCGTCGTGCTCACCGTACGCGACGGCCGCATCGCCCACCTGCGCGACTACGTCAACGTCCTCGCCGCCGCGGCGGCCAAGGGAGCCTCCCTCTGACCGGTTGTAGGGGTGTCAGGGCACGTCTAGATTCACGTGTGGAGCCGCCTCCCTGAAGGGCCGAACCGTGTCCAACGCCCCCGCCATCCGTTCGGGCCCCCGCGCCCGAAGCCGCGCCGAGGTGCAACGCCGCGCCGCCATCATCGCCAACGTCCTACAGACGATGGGCATCCGCCCGGCCGACCGGGTCGTCACCGTGATGCGCAACGACATCGCGTTCGTCGAGGCCCACCTCGGGGCCCAGCTCGCGGGGGCGTTGCCGGTGCCGTGCAACTGGCACTGGTCCGGCGAGGACCTGCGCCACCTGCTCGCCGACAGCGCGGCCAAGGTCGTGTTCGTCCACACCGACCTGCTGGGACCGGTCGAGGCCGTGCTGCCCCCGGACGCGCGGATCATCGAGGTCGGAGTGCCACCGGAGGTCGCCGAGGCGTACGCGCTCGGCGCCGCGCGGACCGCCGCGTCCGGCCGCCACCCTCTGCTGGAGACACTGATCGCCGAGACCGAGCCGATCACCGAACCCGCCGAGCGCCAGCTCATCGGCATGGTCGGACGCGGTCAAGGCCCACGTCCGCGACTCCCTCGCCGGCTACAAGGTCCCCCGAGTGGTCGTCCTCGAAAAGGAACTCCCCCGCGAGGACTCGGGCAAGCTCCTCAAACGCCTCCTACGAGACCCCTACGGGGAGAACACAGGCCGCACCATTTGAGAACGAACCCCTGCGGCTAGCCGAGGAACTCGCGGATGGCACTCGCGATCTCCTCGACGTGGGTCTCAAGAGCGAAGTGGCCGGTGTCGACGAAACGGACGTCGGCGTCGGGGATGTCACGCTTGAAGGCTTCCGCCCCGGCGGGCAGGAAGAACGGATCGTTGCGGCCCCAAATGGCGAGCAGCGGCGGCCTGTGGGTGCGGAAGTACTCCTGGAACGTGGGATAGAGCGCCGCGTTGTCGGCGTAGTCGAGCACCAGGTCGAGCTGGATCTCATCGGCGCCGCTACGCCCGAGGTAGTGATTGTCGAGTTCATAACCGTCCGGACTGACCTTGGACGTGTCGGGGACGCCATGGGTGTACTGCCAGATCGTCGTCTTCGGCTCCACGAGCATCCGGACGGCCTCGCGGTTGGCGTCGGACGGTTCCTCCCAGTAGGTCTGGACAGGCTTCCAAGCCTCGCTCAGCCCGTCCCGGTAAGCGTTGCCGTTCTGAGAGATGATCGCGGTGACGCGCTCGGGATGCCGTGCGGCGATCCGGAACCCGACCGGGGCGCCGTAGTCGAACACGTAAAGCGCGAAGCGGTCGAGACCGAGTACCTCGGTCAGTCGATCGATGACATCGGTGAGGTGCTCGAAGGTGTAGGTGAAGTCGTCCCGGGCGGGCATGTCCGACTTGCCGAAGCCGGGCAGGTCGGGAGCGACGATGTGGAACCGGTCGGCGAGCAACGGGATGAGCTCGCGGAACATGTGGCTCGACGACGGGAAGCCGTGCAGCAGTACCAGCGTGGGTGCCTCAGCCTTGCCGGACTCCCGATAGAACACCGTCAGGCCGTCCACGTCAGCGGTGCGGTAGGCGATGTCGGCCATGCCCAT